>CAZWVO010000358.1:0-3009 GCA_964637535.1 uncultured Flavobacteriaceae bacterium | reverse complement strand
CTCTTATACTACCTACTTTAGGCAGATCTGAGAAAGATTATAAAGCGGGTAAGCAACGGTTTTTTACTGTTGAAAATAGTATGGGAAAGGTACACCAGACAAAAGGTATACTACCCCCCGCTTCGGACCAGTTAAAAAGCGAACCCGAAATTGTAGCTGGTATTGCTCATGCTTATTTTGAAGGGAAGCATGTGGTAGATTGGAAAACGCTAGGCACAGATTACGATCTAATACGAGAAAGGCTAGGTCAAGTAATTAAGGGATTTAAAGATATTAACACCGCCTCTAAAGGCAGTGGATATTACCTTCCAAATAATGTTAGAGCTTTAGATTTTAGCAAACTTCCCGGCGGTAAGGCAAAATTTAGCAACTGTAACTTGCCCAAACATGAGGTTCCAGAAGATGGGTTTGTACTTATGACCATACGATCTCATGATCAGTTTAACACCACGATTTATGGCTTGGACGATAGGTACCGTGGTGTTTATAATGAACGTAGAGTGGTGTTTATGAATAGTGCTGATATGAAGGAACGCCAACTCAAAAAATTAGACGTTGTGCATTTGCACAGCACCTATGATGGCATAGTACGCACAGCACCTCACTTTTTGGTTATTCCATATCGCATTCCTAAGGGCAATTTAGCTGCCTATTTTCCGGAAACCAATGTATTGGTACCCCATAACCATTTTGCAGATAAGAGTCATACCCCAATTAGCAAATCTATTATGGTAACTATTGAAAAAGAATTGTCTTCTTAAATTTCAAAAGCCCTTGTTATCTTTACCGAATGAAGGATACGATTACTGGAATTATTTTGGTAGGTGGAAAAAGCCGGCGTATGGGTGCAGAAAAAGCTTTTCTTCTGCACCAGAACATTCCGTTGATAGAACATAGCATTAATGCCTTAGAAAAAGTAACCTCCGAAATTATTTTAGTAGGTGGCGATGACGCTTATACCAAGTTTGGAAAGCGTTTGGTTACCGACATATACCCTAATGCAGGGCCCTTAGGAGGGTTGTATACGGGTTTACATCATTCTAAAACCCAAAAAAATCTGGTGCTAGCCTGTGATACGCCATTAATTAATGAAGTCGTACTACAACTTCTTATTGATGAAGTAGAGGCGCATGTTGATGGGGTACAGCTACAACATAAAATGCAAAAAATGCCCCTTATCGGTCTGTATAAAGACAGCTGTAAACTACAATTGCAAAGGGAGTTGGAAACGGGTGAACGAAAATTACAAACAGCAATAGCAAAGCTTAATATGAAAACTGTTGATGTACCTGTAAACCTAGTTCATTGTACCCTTAATGTAAACACTCCAGATGATCTTAAAGTACTAGAAAAAGGGAATTACTAAGGCTACTCATTTTAAAAATCATCTTGTCATTGCGCAATATCCGTTGCCTCAAAACCAAGAAGCTCTTGAGCTGCAAACTGAACTGTAACTTCTATTGGATTGCAACATACCTCGCAATCTTCTACATAGGTTTGTTTAGGAATAGAAGAATCGATTAGCATGGAAATTTCTTCCCAACAATACGGGCATTGAAAAAAGTGTTCCAGCATAAGTTTTCCAATATGGTATACGCTATTAAAAATCCACGTTTAGCAGCTGCCCCGTAAGTTGCAGCAATTGCAATTCTGCTAACTTGGCATCGTATTTAGCTAAGTTTTTATTGGTTTGGGCATTCAACAAATTAATTTGGGCCTCTCTAAATTCTATAGAGGTAATTCTTCCTAATTGAAACTGTTCTTTAGAGCGTTCAAAATTGTTTTCATTGGTAATGACATTCTGCTCTTGTATATTAAAAATAGTAAGCCTATTTTCATATATAGCAAGGGCATTTTGTATGTCTCTATCGACCTCTAAAGTAATTTGTTTTTGCACCAATTCCTGATTTTCATACGCAATCTTAGCGTTTTTTACCCGTACTGTGGTGCCCCCACCATCGAAAAGGTTCCAACTTAGACTAGCACCTAATCCAAAAGACCGAGTGTTGTTGGTATTTACCCCAGGAAAAAATGCAGTTTGTGGACTCTGATTCAAATTCCATCCGTAAGAACCATTTAAACTAAGATTGGGTAGATAACCAGACCGGTTTACTTTAATATCGTATGCATTAATACTTAGGTTGCTTTCTGCTTGTAAAAGAGCCACATTATTAAAGTGTGCTTGTGTTACGCATTCTTCTATCTGCAACCTAGGAATAAACTGTACTACGGTATCTACTGTGTAGGTTTTGTTAAGATCCTGACTAAGTATTACGTTTAAATCGCGCAGCGTATTGGCCAATTGCTGACGCGTATTTAACAGGTTAATACTATCATTAGTTACATCTACCTGAGCGTTTAAAATAGCTAGCTTGGTGTTTTGTCCGTATTCAAAAGCATATTCTGCACGTTTAATTCGGTCTTGAGAAATGTTCAAGGCTTGTTGCAATACATTCTCATTTTCTGTAAGTCTTGCGACTTCATAATATATACTAAACAATTGTACTACGGTATTCTCTATAGTCTCTCTAGCCTGCAGTTCGCTAAGCTGATATTGCTCCTTTAAACGCTTGTAATTATAAAACCTACCTAGGCCATCAAAAAGCGTATAATTTGCATTTAAAGCAGCATTGTACCGTTGTGCTTCTGCCTTGTATATGTCTCTATCTTCTCTTGGGCTCCCATCTTCATTAAACTGCCCAGGAAATTCTATGGTAGAATCGTCTCTATCGTAATTTGCTCCCGCCGTTCCTGTCAGCGTAGGTAAATAACCAGAATTTAATATACTTTTATTATTCGCTGCAATAGCTACTTGATTTTTAGCTACCTGTATTCCAAAATTTTGTTCTAGGGCAAGCTCCATTGCTTCTACCTTAGACAACACCTGTTCTTGGGCATGTACCCCGAAAATACCTAAAAAAAGGAGGAGTAAAATAACAGTTTGTTTCTTCATGCTTATTTCTTCTAATGTTGTGTTAGCTCCTGTGCAACAGGTGCTAACTCTCCCTG
>CAZWVO010000357.1:0-3032 GCA_964637535.1 uncultured Flavobacteriaceae bacterium | reverse complement strand
AACCGATGTGGCAAATGCTTCGGATCAACTTAATCTAATGGCATTGTCTAAAACAGTCAGAAAGTATTACGTTTGCTTTCCGAAAGAAGAGGAATAAGGCATTACTTCTTTTTATTAAAAGGAATGAAACGGTATCAAAAGATGTCGTTGCCCTTTAGACGTAAAAGAATTTTTAGATTGCGCTTTTGTTGAATCATGTAAGCCAATTTTTCTTACTTTTGTGTCCGTTAAACAAACACTACTAATTCTCAACGATTGAAATTTACGGCTAGTCAGATTGCAGGTATATTAGAAGGAGAGGTTGATGGAAACCCAGAAATAGCTGTTCATAAATTGGCTAAAATTGAAGAAGGAGAAGAAGGGGCACTTACTTTTTTAGCAAACCCAAAGTATACCTCATTCATTTATACTACTAAGGCCTCAGTAACCATTGTAAATAGAGATTTTACCCCAGAACATAATTTGGATACCACCCTGATAAAGGTAGATGATGCATATAAGTCTTTCTCTAAATTACTGGAGTACTACAACAAGGTTAAGAACAATAAAACAGGTATTGAATCTCCGGTTTTTACCTCAGAATCTGCGCGTTACGGAGCCGATTTTTACCTAGGGGCCTTCTCCTATTTAGGGAATAATGTCCAAATAGGGAATAATGTAAAAATATATCCTAATGTCTATGTTGGAGATAATGTGAGCATAGGTGATGATGTTACAGTGTATGCAGGTGCTAAAATTTATTCAGAAACGGTAATAGGAAGCCATTGTGTGGTGCATAGTGGTGTTATATTAGGAGCAGATGGTTTTGGATTTACTCCAAATAGTGATGGAGCCTACACTAAGGTTCCGCAAACAGGAAATGTAATTTTAGAAGATTATGTAGATGTGGGGGCAGGGACTACAATAGACAGGGCTACCTTAGGTTCTACAATCCTTAGGACAGGAGTAAAATTAGATAATCAAATTCAAATAGCACATAACGTAGAGATTGGAGCGCATACAGCAATTGCTGCGCAAACCGGTATTGCAGGCTCTACCAAAATAGGTAAAAATTGCCTTATTGGAGGTCAGGTAGGTATTGTAGGTCATATTACTATTGGTGACCGTGTTAAAATTCAGGCACAATCCGGTATAGGAAGGAATGTAAAAGATGATGAAGTATTACAGGGGTCTCCGGCGCTAAACTACGGAGACTATAATAAATCCTATGTACACTTTAAAAATTTACCTAAACTCATTCATAGGTTAAACCAAGTTGAAAAAAAAGTAGACAGTGACTAAAATAACTGGAAATCAAAGAACTATTGCCAAAGCAATTACGCTTAAAGGAGTGGGCTTGCACACAGGTGAAAATGTAACAATGAAATTTATGCCCGCCGATGAGAACCACGGTTATGCATTTAAGCGAGTAGATCTAGAAGGCGAACCTATTATTGAAGCCAATGCGAATTATGTGGTAAATACCCAACGCGGTACTAACTTAGAAAAGCATGGGGTTAAAATTCAAACTTCAGAGCATGTTTTAGCCGCATTAGTTGGTCTAGAAATAGATAACGTTTTAATAGAATTAGACTCTCCGGAACCGCCTATAATGGATGGTTCTGCTAAGTTTTTTGTAGAAGCCTTAGAAAAAGTAGGTTTTGTAGAACAAGAAGCGCTTAGAGAAGAATACATTGTTAAGGATGTAATTTCGTATCGCGATGAGGAAACGGGTAGCGATATTACTGTTATTCCTTCGGATAGCTATCAAGTTACTACTATGGTAGACTTTGGCACTAAGGTTTTAGGAACCCAAAATGCGACCTTAGAGCAGCTTTCAGATTTTAAGACCGAAATAGCGGATGCTCGAACCTTTAGTTTTTTGCATGAGCTAGAAATGCTTTTAGAACATGGGTTAATAAAAGGAGGAGACCTTAATAATGCCATTGTATATGTGGATAAAGAAATTTCTCAAACCACAATGAAAAAGCTAGAAAAAGCTTTTAACAAAAAGAAATTATCGGTAAAACCTAATGGTATACTGGATAATCTTACGCTACACCAGCCTAACGAGGCAGCCAGGCATAAACTGTTAGATGTCATTGGCGATTTGTCGCTTATAGGAACTAGAATACGCGGAAAAGTAATTGCTAATAAGCCTGGGCATTATGTAAATACTCAATTTGCGAAAAAACTGGCAAAGATCATTAAAATGGAAAAGCGCAATAAGGTGCCTTCTTATGATTTAACCGGAACACCGCTAATGGATGTAACGCAAATTATGCAAATGTTGCCGCACAGGCCTCCCTTTTTATTGGTAGATAAGATATTAGAACTTTCAGATTCTCATGTAGTTGGGGTAAAAAATGTGACCATGAATGAGCCCTTCTTTGTAGGGCATTTTCCTGGAGCTCCTGTAATGCCTGGAGTGCTTCAAATTGAAGCAATGGCACAAACAGGTGGGATATTGGTGTTAAGTACCGTCCCAGATCCAGAGAACTATCTTACCTTTTTTATGAAGATAGACAATGTAAAGTTTAAACGACAAGTAGTTCCGGGAGATACATTAGTTTTTAAATGTGATTTAATTTCTCCTATCCGTCGTGGTATTTGTCATATGCAAGCCTATGCTTATGCCAATGGAAAATTAGTTTCTGAAGCAGAGTTAATGGCCCAGATTGTAAAAAATAAAGAAGCATAAAAAATGAATCAACCCCTTGCATACGTTCATCCCGGCGCAAAAATTGCAAAGAATGTGGTCATAGAACCTTTTACTACAATTCATAACAATGTAAAGATAGGAGAGGGTACTTGGATTGGCTCTAACGTTACTATTATGGAAGGGGCACGCATTGGAAAAAATTGTAATATTTTCCCAGGAGCTGTTATTTCGGCACCGCCACAAGATTTAAAATACAAAGGAGAAGAAACTACGGTAGAGATAGGAAACAACACTACAATTAGAGAATGTGCTACCATTAATAAGGGTACATCGGACCGCATGAAAACGGTAATTGGAAAAAATTGCCTTGTAATGGCCTACTGCCATATAG
>CAZWVO010000356.1:0-3035 GCA_964637535.1 uncultured Flavobacteriaceae bacterium | reverse complement strand
TAGGAAGACATTCTGCGGAGCGTATTGCGGAAAGCAGTTTTTGGCAAACCCTAGCTACAGCAGGTAGCGTAGGAGGAGACGTTGGCGGTTTAGTAAGTGGTATTGGACAGCAGAAATTACTCACCAACGGACGTGGAGATGAGTTGGAAAGCGATGATCTTGGAGTGCTCTTTATGATCCAAGCTGGCTACGACCCTTATGAAATGATTAAGGTAATGGAAATCTTAAAATCTGCGGCAGGACCTAATCGTACTCCGGAGTTTCAAAGCACGCATCCAGACCCTGAAAACAGGATCGAAAAAATAAAAGCGTCCATAGAAAAATACCAAGGAGCCCGATAATGTTAATTAATACCAATTTCTTGGGGGCTTTTCTTTAATTTTGCTATCTTTACCCCCCTACCAAATCTTTTTATTGCCTCAGATTTAACCCCTTATAGCTTTGATTTATACTAAATTAAAGAATACTATATGGGAACACTTTTACACTTTAAAACCCTTTACTCGGAGGCTTTCGAGAATTGTAAACCAGCATTTGTAGTAATCCTGTTAAAGGTGTACTCTTATTTCTGTGTTTTAATGCTTTCTTTGGCCCTTTATGCATTTATGTATAGAGCAGTTACAGGATTTGATTTTTAAGTTTACGTTTTATTTACTCTTTTACGAGAACCTATCAGTAGTAAATAAATAAAGAAAAAGCCCCTAGCAAATGTCAGGGGCTTTTTAATTGATGAATAACCCCCTTCTATACTTTCATAGCATTCTTAACAACTGCCAATGCCGCTTCTGCATTGGATAATTCTGCATACTTTTTAGCGGTATGTCCTTTATCACATTTAACCCTAATGTCTGCTCCATTAGCAACAAGAACTTGTAAAATTTCGGCTTTGTTATAGCGTGCAGCATAATGTACCGGAGCCATACCAAGCGATTTCTGATTTACGTCTTCGCCCAATTCTATAAGACGGGTTACCGTAGCTACATCGCCTTGTACAATAGCTTTACAAAAAGTACTGATTCCTGCATTAACAGGACTAGCAACTAAGGTCTTAGCAACAGCGTTAGAAGTTGTTTTTGCACTAGCATAGGTGCCGGAGAAAAGTGTGGCCACCGCTAGCATTACAATTGTTTTTTTCATGATGAGTGATTTTTAAATTGATGAATAAATTTCTATTATACAATAATAGACTGCGCACAGGATATAATGTTTCTGCATTAACACCGATATAACTTAAGTTTAACAGCTTGCTTCATCTTTTAGCCAAAATCTTAACAGTTGTTGAAGATAATCACCTATTTAACAAACAGTTTATCGCCATTAGGGAACCTAAAAAAATTAGAAAAAAGCAGTTGCATTACTGGTGATTAGCTCTAAACTGTTCTATTTTTGCAGTTCCTTAACGCACACACCATGAACAAAAAAGTGATTTTAATGATTTTAGATGGATGGGGGAAGTCTCCAGACCCTAAAATCTCTGCAATAGCCAACGCCAACACGCCATTTGTAGATAGCCTTTATCAAAACTATTCTGATGCTAACTTACTTACCGATGGTATGCACGTAGGTCTTCCCGAAGGGCAAATGGGTAACAGTGAGGTGGGACATATGAATTTAGGAGCGGGTCGCATTGTTTATCAGGATTTGGCAAAAATTAACTTAGCGCTGCAAGAAGATACCTTAAAAGATGAAACTGTTCTTAAAAATGCTTTTTTACACGCCAAAGAACATGGTAAAGATGTTCATCTTTTAGGCTTGGTCAGTAACGGTGGGGTGCATAGTCATATAAATCACCTAAAAGGACTTATTACTGCTAGTGAAAGTTATGGGCTAGAGCAGGTATATGTTCATGCTTTTACAGACGGAAGAGATGTAGACCCTAGAAGCGGAAAAGGTTTCCTAGAAGAAATTAACACCTTTTGTGCAGATAAACAAGCCAAACTAGCCACTGTAGTTGGGCGGTATTACGCCATGGATAGAGACAAACGTTGGGAACGGGTTAAGCAAGCTTATGATGTAATGGTGCATAACAAAGGGGAAAAAGTAAGTGATATTGGTGCTGCTATGCAAGCTAGTTATGACGATGGTGTTACAGACGAGTTTATAAAACCTATGGTGCTCACCAATGAGCAAGGAGTGCCCCATACTAAAATAAAGGAAGACGATGTGGTTATCTTCTTTAATTTTAGAACAGACCGAGGGAGAGAATTGACCCAAGTTATAAACCAGCAAGATTTTCCGGAACAGGACATGCAAAAGCTGAACTTGTACTTTGTAACTATGACCAATTACGATGATTCTTTTGATGGAGTACACGTGGTTTACGATAAGGAAAACATAGCCCAAACCTTAGGAGAAGTATTAGAAAAGGCAGGTAAGAAGCAAATTAGAATAGCCGAAACGGAGAAATACCCGCATGTAACCTTCTTTTTTAACGGAGGTAGAGAAGCGCCTTTTCAAGGAGAACAACGTATTTTATGTCCTTCGCCTAAAGTAGCTACCTATGATCTAAAGCCCGAAATGAGCGCTTATGAGATTAGAGATGCTATTATACCCGAATTGCAAAAAGGAGCAGTTGACTTTGTATGCCTTAATTTTGCCAATCCAGATATGGTTGGCCATACTGGAGATATGCAGGCCGCCATTAAGGCTTGTGAAGTTGTAGACAGCTGTGCAGAACGTGTAATTACCACTGCACTAGACAACAATTATACCACCATAGTAATTGCAGATCATGGAAATTGCGATACCATGATGAACCCAGATGGTAGTCCTAATACCGCGCATACTACCAACCCTGTACCGCTTATTATTGTAGATAAGGATATTAAACAGGTAGCAGATGGTGTATTGGGCGATATTGCCCCTCCTATTTTAAAATTAATGGGGGTTCCACAACCAGAACTAAGGACTAAGAAATCGCTAGTATAGGTCTTTATGGAAATTTTGTTAAGAGACAATTTAATTAGACCCCTAGCAATATCCAAAAAACCAACACGAATTTTTTCCTAAGTTCTTTCTCAAAGGAGCTAATGGGT
>CAZWVO010000355.1:0-3048 GCA_964637535.1 uncultured Flavobacteriaceae bacterium | reverse complement strand
GTATATGAAAGTGATTGGCACGCCTCTTTTTTGAGCGATACCTGATGTAAAACACCTTGGTTTCGCATGTATTTTTGATAGTTAAACAGATGTGGGTTTAGGGGCTTACTAATTACTTTGGGGAAGGCAGAAAATACCAACTCATCGTCTACGTTTAAATTAGAAACCACACTGTCCATGGAGATAGAAAGAAGTAATTTTCCTGTAGCATATTGCTGGTCTTTTTCTAAGACGGTAACCAGGTAACGTGCTGTGTAAGCAGTAGGCTTTAGCACCTCTTGTATTTTAATATGCCAATTATTCGATGTGTTTTGGGTAAGACCATGACTGTAGTGCTTTGTTTGTGTTCTGGGTTGTGCAAGGCCGTAACTTAGAGCTCCAATGCCCATAGTAGCAAGCGCTGCAAATACTCCAAAAAAGACACTTCCTTTACGAGATGCTTTTTTAAAGAAGGGCAACATGCCTATAAAGAAGCTTATGGTAAGGATAAATAGGATGGGTAATGCTATGTTTATATAATGTGCAAGAAGAATTCCAGGAACCAAACAGGCGGTAAGTTTAATAGATATGAAGCGGTGCAACCGCATATCACAATACCCTAGTGGCTTTTACAAAAGCATAATTCCAGTACCCTTCTCTTAGTGAAGAAACAATGACTCCCCTAGAAGAAGTGGCATGTATAAATCGTATTTCATCCCCTTTTACATCTACGACAAGCCCTACATGATTAATTTTTTTTCCGCGTTTACCTGTTTTAAAAAAAAGCAAATCTCCCTTAGTAACGTTTTTTACCTTAATTCGCTGGCCTTTCTCGGCCATTTGGTAGGATACCCTTGGCATATCAATATTATGCTCTTTAAAAGAAACATAAAGGAGCCCTGAGCAATCCATTCCTTTTGTAGTAGTACCACCAAATTTATACCGTACACCGGAAAAGGTGAGGGCGGTACATATTACATTTTCGGCAACGGAAGCGTTTTCCAGAACCACAGTTGCACTAGGGGCGTCATCCCCTTTTACTGCGGGTTTTTCAGAAGCTTCTACCGTTACACTTGGATTTTTACTATAGGTAGTTTTCTTTTTAACGATGCCGCAACTGGTTACAAACAACAAAAGAAAAACAACACATAAGCTTCTATTCATACAGCGTAATTTTGCGTAAATCCGAAGAACTAAAATACAAAAAAATATTTAATATAGCGTAAATATTCGCTATTTGCTTTCAACCCATTCGTTTACCATTTCTTCCAGAACATTTAAGGGTACCGCGCCATTGGTTAATACCACATCATGAAATTCTCTAATATCAAAGGAGTCGCCCAAGGCTTTTTTGGCACCATCACGTAAAGCAACAATTTTGTTCATTCCTATTTTGTAGGCTGTAGCTTGCCCGGCCATTACAATATGCCGTTCTACCATTTTAACGGCATCACTCTCCGCATTAGGGGTATTGTCTTTGTAGTAGTTAACACCTTGCGCTCTGGTCCATTTTTTAGCATGAATTCCGGTATCTACTACCAAACGACATGCTCTCCATAACTCCATGGCCAAACGTCCAAAATCGGAATAGGGATCACTGTAATAGCCCATATCTTTAGGGATGAGTTCCGAATATAATCCCCAGCCTTCCGTATAGGCGGTATACCCCCCTAATTTTCTAAACATGGGTAGGTTTTCAAGTTCTTGTGAAATGGCTCGTTGCATATGGTGTCCAGGAATACCCTCGTGGTATGCTAGTGCTTCCATTTGATAGCTAGGCATCGCCTTAATATCGTACATATTGGCATAATAAATACCCGGTCTAGACCCATCTAATGCGGGCGACTGATAAAATGCTTTTCCAGCAGATTTTTCCCGAAAAGCCTCTACCTGTTTCACCATAATATCTGCCTTAGGCTTGGTATAAAATAACTCATCTAAACGCCCTTTCATACTATCAATCACAAAAACGGCTTGTTTCATATAGGCTTCTCTTCCTTGATCGCTATCTTCATAATAAAATTGCTGATCTTCTCGCATAAAGGCGAAGAACTCCTGTAAGCTGCCTTTAAACCCTACCTTGTCTTTAATGACAGTCATTTCGGAATGAATGCGCGCTACCTCAGACAAGCCTAGTTCATGAATTTCATCCGCAGTCATATTGGTGGTAGTGGTTCTTGCAAGTGCGTTGTTGTAAAATGCTTTTCCGTTCGGAAATTTCCATACGCCATGCTCTGTTGTAGCTCTATTTTCCTGATCGCTTACAAACCCAATTAAGTCTTCATAGGCTGGTTTTACTACGCTAATTAAAGCTTCTTTAGCACGTTCAACTAGGGCTGTTTTTTCGGTAGCCGACAAATCTAATTTTCCAACTTTGGATGAAAAGTCGGCAAGTAATGTACTTTCTTCTCCAGAGGGGTCAAAAGGGGCACCAACTAGCACGTTCTTACAATCTTGTAATACCCTTGGATATACAAATTTTGGTGGCAGTATACCCGCTTTTTCTCGTTCTTTTAGGCCATCAATTACCTGAGTAAATACAGTTTGAATACCTCCCAGTCTACTTACATAGGCCTCTGCATCACTTTTATCACTTATACGGTGCATGTTTATGAGAAAGGCGGGAATTCTAGAATGCGCGCCAAACATCTGGTTTACAGGATAATTATGCGGTCTGTATTGGTAATCAGAAATATTTTCTTCTAATTGCTGTACTGCTAGCGTATAGCTTAGCTGCGTGGCTTTGTCCAAAGAATTTGTAGCTACAGAGTCTTTTAGATACGCTAAGTATCCTTTGTTTCGTGCTAATTCAGCTTCTCCTGCGGCCGCAGAAAAGTCATCCCACTTATCATAATTTGTTTTCATACCCAAACGCGTTTGAAACATAGGAGACATGGCTAATTCCGCATCAAACATGGTTTGAAACCAGCTGTTCAATTTTTCGGACGCTGCGGTTATTTCATCTGCAGTATACGTTTTTTCCTTTTTTTCTTCTTTACATCCTAATAGACTTAGAAAGCAAATACATAACGTTATATGCGTTACTTTAAAACTAAATTTCTTCATGAG
>CAZWVO010000354.1:0-3051 GCA_964637535.1 uncultured Flavobacteriaceae bacterium | reverse complement strand
TTTAAAGTGTTTTTCTACTAGAAAACGCTCATGCTCACTTTGTAAGTCGGCACCCCACTCATCTATTAGGTATTTAAACTTCTTCTTTTTATTGGGTTTACTGTTGCGTAAAATACTAATCGCTTCAGTATAGGTAACGCGTTTAAAATCGTTTTCAGCAACGAAC
The DNA here is from genome assembly GCA_964637535.1 of uncultured Flavobacteriaceae bacterium. GTDB lineage: Bacteria > Bacteroidota > Bacteroidia > Flavobacteriales > Flavobacteriaceae > CANMSI01. The sequence continues at coordinate 2,885 of CAZWVO010000354.1, read as the reverse complement.
TTAATTTTTTCTATCAACGCCATTTCACTGCGTTCTGCCTGCGGCTTACTTTTTTCTTCCGTTAAAAGTCGCTTTTCTAAAAAGGCTAAATCTTCTTTACAGTGTTCTAAAATATACTTTAAAACGTCTTTGATAAAATCTTCGGCCAAATCCATATTGTCATTCAGATCAAAGAAGGCCATTTCGGGTTCTATCATCCAAAATTCCGCAAGATGTCTAGAAGTATTCGAATTTTCTGCTCTAAAAGTAGGGCCAAAAGTATAGACTTTTCCCAGCCCCATTGCATAGGTTTCAGCTTCCAACTGCCCGGAAACAGTAAGGTTGGTTTCCTTTCCAAAAAAATCTTGTTTATAGTCTATTGCGCCATCTTCTGTACGGGGCAAATTTTTAGGATCCATGGTGCTTACCCTAAACATTTCACCAGCACCTTCTGCATCAGATCCCGTAATTACCGGAGGGTGCACATAGTAGAAACCGTTGTTTCTAAAATAGTTATGAATGGCAAAAGCTAAGGCAGAACGCACACGCATAATAGCGCTAAAGGTATTCGTGCGTACTCTTAAGTGCGCTTGTTCTCTTAAGAACTCCATAGAGTGCTTTTTTGGCTGAATAGGATATTCTTCCGGATCTGCACCGCCATGTATGTGAATATGATTTACCTGTATTTCTACAGCCTGTCCTTGTCCTTGACTTTCTACTAAAAGACCACTAACTTTTATAGCAGCCCCCACATTAAGTTGTTTTAATACCCCCTCGTCAAAAGCTTCAAAATTAACTACACACTGAATGTTATTTAGACAAGAGCCATCATTAAGATTAATAAACCTATTACTTCGGTTCGACTTTATCCATCCGTTTACTACAACTTCCTGTCCTGAAGGGCTTGTAGTTAGTAGTTCTTTAATGCTTATGCTCATGCGGTTTTCCTTCTTAATTTAAAGCGCAAAGATAGGTTTTTGGTCAAAAAAAGTGGCAATGCTAAGCGTATAAATACCTATTCTATTTCTTTCTTAGCTTTTGCATTTAATTCTTCTTTGGGTAGAATATCGATCTGTGGTTTTTTAAGCACTTCTTTATTCGCAATACTGCGCTCTAAAGAAAGTAGCAGCGAGGGTAACAGAATGAGGTTGGCTAACATGGCAAAGAGGAGCGTTGCAGATACTAGTGCCCCAAGCGCTACAGTGCCGCCAAAGTTAGAGATAACAAAAACAGAGAACCCAAAAAACAGTACAATAGAAGTGTAAAACATACTTACTCCCGTTTCGCGCAGAGCTGCATAAACAGATTTTTTAATACGCCATTGGTTGGCCATCAATTCCTGGCGGTATTTGGCCAAAAAGTGAATGGTGTCATCCACAGAAATACCAAAAGCAATACTGAAAACTAAAATGGTAGAAGGTTTTATAGGCACACCAACAAAGCCCATTACCCCAGCAGTAATAACTAGTGGTAAGAGGTTGGGAATTAAGGAAATAATAATCATTCTAAAAGACCTAAAAAGATAGGCCATAAACAGTGCAATTAACCCAATAGCCAAGGCAAGAGATAACACTAAATTTTTAACCAGGTATTTTGTTCCTTTTAAGAACAGTAAGGCTTTTCCGGTAAGGAAAACATTGTAGCGTTCTGGAGGAAATATTTTTACAATTTCTTCTTCCAGTTTCTTTTCTATACCCTCCATCTGAGCAGTGGGCATATCTTGCATATAGGTAGTAATACGAGCAGTTTGCCCAGTGCTATCTACAAAACTTTGCAGCAGGTTTCCGTTGTCTGCAGATTTCCTTGCCACATCCATGATAAAGGTGTTTTCTTGAGAAGTGGGCAGTTGGTAATACTTTGGAATACCACTGTAAAAGGCCTGCTTGGAATACTTTACTAGATTAACAACAGAAATGGGTTTAGAAAGTTCCGGGGTTTCTTCAATAACCTGGCCCAATTGATCCATTCTTTTTAAAGTAGCGGGTTTTAGAACACCTTTTTTACGCTTGGTGTCTACTACAATTTCTACTGGCATAATACCGTCGAACTCTTCTTCAAAGAACCGAATGTCATGAAAAAATTCTGCCTTTTTAGGCATGTCTTCAATAGGACTTCCAGAGATATCAATTTGATAAATTCCAATGATACTAACCACTAATAAAATTACAGAAGTAATGTAAACCGTGATGCGTTTTTCGCGCACTATGCCCTCCATCCAATTTACAAAACCATCGATCCATTTTTTATTTAAATGCTTTAAATGCTTGGTTTTAGGAAGCGACATAAAGCTGTAAATAATAGGAATAATGAGTAAGGATAGTATAAAAATACCAATGATATTAATAGAGGCCACAATACCAAATTCTGTAAGAAGCTTACTGTCTGTAATTATAAAGGTTGCAAAACCAGATGCGGTAGTTACATTGGTCATTAGGGTTGCATTCCCAATCTTAGAAATAACACGTTGTAGTGAAAGTGCTTGGTTGCCATGTTTTTTTACTTCCTGCTGATATTTATTAATAAGGAAGATGCAATTGGGTACTCCTATTACAATGATTAACGGAGGAATCAATGCCGTTAATACCGTAATTTCGTATTGGAGTAGGCCAAGAATACCAAAGGCCCACATTACACCAATAATCACCACACACATAGAGATAATGGTAGCTCTAAAACTTCTAAAGAAGAAAAAGAAAATTAACGAGGTAACCAAAAGAGCGGCTACAATGAATTTGCCAATTTCGTCAATAATATTTTGAGAGTTCATGGTACGTACGTAGGGCATTCCAGAAATATGCACGTCCATACCGGTTTCGTTCTCAAAATCTTCAACCAAGTTGGTTAAATCTTTTAAGATAAAATCTTTTCTAACCGCAGTGTTCACAATTTCCTTATCCAAATACATT
>CAZWVO010000353.1:0-3057 GCA_964637535.1 uncultured Flavobacteriaceae bacterium | reverse complement strand
AAATTGGAAAACCCACCGGAATCGATATTAAAGAACAGAAACTAACGCTACCCTAATATACACCCTAAACAATTGCCAAGAAAAAGAACGTAAATGGCTAATTAATTCGGTTAAAAATCATAATAAAAATAGAAAACGGGTAAAGGAAGTAATTGCTTTTGTAAAGGAAAGTGGAGGCTTGGAATACGCTGCAGAGAAGATGTTAAGCTATAAAAAAGATGCACTTAGCCTGCTAGACGCTTACCCAGATTCTGTCTATAAAAAATCCTTACTGCAAATGGTAAGCTATGTGGTAGATCGAAAAATATAATTTTATATACTGATAATCAGTAGTATACAAATTATATCAAAAAAAATTCTCGCTTCAGGCAACGTTTTAACCTTAGGTAGCGTCTATCTTAATAGAAGACAATAACAAAACTTTTGAAGACCATTACATTTTATAACAACGAAAAGCAGCTCATAAAAAAGGCGGCCTCTGGAAAGAGAGAGGCTCAGCAACGTTTATATGAGAAGTACGCTCCAAAAATGTTGAGTGTATGTAGACAGTATATTAAGGATATCCATTTTGCTGAGGATGTAATGATCAACGGTTTTGTAAATGTTTTTAAACATTTAGACTCGTTTAGGCACGAGGGTAGTTTTGAAGGGTGGATTAGAAGAATTATGATTAGAGAATCAATTTCGTATTTGCGTAAAAAGCAATTTGTTGTTTTTGATGATGAAGTAATTCAAGAGAATGATAACAGTCATATTTCAATTTCCACAGCCCTGGATGTAGCACATATACAGGGATTAATAGATCAGTTACCAGAAGGATATAGAATGGTATTTGTACTGTATGCAGTAGAAGGGTATAAACATCATGAAATTGCAGAGTTGCTACAAATTTCTGAAAGCACTTCTAAATCACAACTGTTCAAAGCGCGTAAAGTATTGCAAAAGCAATTGGAAAAAATAGGAATAACCCGAATAGTTCGCTAAGGTAGTAACGGTGATAGGATACGGGCTTTAATAAAAAATTAATAAAAATGGCACCCCTAAAATTTGATGAACATATTAAAGATCAGCTAAAGGATCGGGAAATAGCACCTTCTAAAGATGCTTGGAACACCATAGCAGATCGTATAGAAATGTCAGAAAACCAAAAGAAAAAAAGCTTTTTTTGGTATGGAATAGCTGCAAGTATAGTAGGACTTCTTATGATTACCGCCTTTTATTTTACCAATACTAAAGACGAAATCCCTGTAACTACCCCTTATGTAGATACTCCAGTAAAGGAAATCATAAAAAAGGATATTGAAACGCAGGAACCAGCCTTTAAAACGCAGCAGGAAACACAAGTTATAACGGCGACTGCTGAAAAAGAAGAGACCTATAATGCTCCATTGCCTAAGCATATGAAAACTATAGAACCCCAAATGGAAATAGCTGTAGTGGATAATGAAGAATTAACAACTAAAAGTACAGATAGTGCAGCAGTTGTACTTAAAGGGGTAAAAGAACAGCTAATTCAAGATAAAATTATAGAGGTGGTTGCTCAGGTACAAGAATTAGAATATACAAATGCTGAGCTTACAGATACGGAAGTAGATGCTATTCTTAGGCGGGCGCAAGAAGAGCTACTAAACGATAAGATATTCAAGTCAGACAATAGTGTAGATGCTTCTGCACTGCTAGCAGAAGCAGAAGTAGAATTGGATAGGACATTTAGAAATCAATTGTTTGATGCGCTTAAAGGCGGATACTTAAAAGTAAGAACCGCGGTAGCAGATAGAAACAACTAGCAAACACATTTATTCATCAATCATCGTATCCCTATGTATTCCTTGGGAGTGGATAGGTACATTTAAAATTCATCAATCATTAATCAATTCTTATGCTTCCTCTTTAACCAAGAGGAAGCTGTAAGAAGCTAAATCAACAACAGTATGAGAACCTTAAGTTATTACATTTTAAGTATTATGGTAACATTGTGCAGCTATAGCGCGCAAGGACAAGAACAGGAGCATTATCAAAAAAAGATTAAGTCCCTTCAAGAACAAAAAGCAGCGATTACTGCTCAGGAAAAGGAAGCCTTGAAAATTGAAATTGTTAGTATTAACGAACGGCTAGAAAAAGGTAAAATTACCGCAACAGAAGCTACCTCACTTAAGGAGGCAGCCGCTAAAAGAAGAGCTTTAAATATTGAAAATAGAATTGCTATTGTAGATAATGAAATTGCGTTGCTGGAACGAAACAAAGGTGATGGGATAAAACTTATTACCCGAGATTCTATCGATAAAATTGGAATCACTATAGATTTTACCAAAAAAGGAGGTTCTAGTTTAGTGTGGCAACAAGAACGCAGTTGGAAAAGAGAAATAAAGTATGATCGACGTACGTATTCTGATCTGGTGTTGGCTGTGGGTTTAAATAATGTGATTACCGAAGGGCAATCTTTAGAAGATTCGCCATACAAGATAGGGGGAAGTCGTTTTTTTGAGATTGGCTGGGCATGGCGTACCAGAGTATTTAAAAACAGTAATTTTCTGCGTTTTCATTATGGAGTATCTTTTCAATACAATGGACTAAAACCGAAAGGCAATAATTATTTTGTAATTAACGAAGATGGAGAAGCAGAACTTCAAGAATTTGAATTTGATTTGAGAAAATCCAAATTTAGAATGGATAATTTGGTCTTTCCTGTGCATTTTGAATTTGGACCCTCTAATGTAAAAGAAACGGATGAAAAAATTAGATACTCCATATATAAAAAGTTTAGAATAGGGGTTGGAGGCTATGGAGGGTTTAATATAGGTACACGTCAAAAATTAAAGTATTCTGTAGATGGCGAACGTATAAAAGAGAAGTTCAAAAGAGATTACAACACTAATGATTTAATATATGGTTTAAGTGCTTATATGGGAGTAGGCGGCACCCTCTTATATGCAAAGTATGATCTTAACCCCATTTTTAATGATGTAAGCCCAAAGCAGCGAAACATTTCACTAGGTCTACGCTTTGACCTGTAACAAAACGAGTATAACATGCCATTTAGGAGATGCAGATAAGAAT
>CAZWVO010000352.1:0-3060 GCA_964637535.1 uncultured Flavobacteriaceae bacterium | reverse complement strand
GGATATAGAGCATTAAAGGGGCGTAATTTATTATACATTAATCAAGGGAATAACGCAGAAGGTATACCCGTCTTTAGTGAAGAAGCCAACACATATGGATTAGACTTTTCTGGACTTTCTACGCAAGCCGCATTTTTTGATTACGATTTGGATAATGATTTAGACCTTTTTTTAGTAAACCACTCTGTACATCCCAACAGGGCCTATGGAAAAGGATCTCAACGTAAAGGATTTGATCCTATTTCTGGAGATCAACTCTTTCGAAACGATAATCAAACCTATATAGAAGTGTCTCATGAGGCAGGTATTTTTCAAGGAAAAATAGGTTACGGTTTAGGCTTAGCCATTAGCGACCTTAACAAAGACGGATATCCCGATATCTATGTGGGTAATGATTTTTACGAAAATGATTACTTATACATCAATCAGCAAAATGGAAGCTTTAAAGAAGTGATATCGGAGAATTCGGAATACCTAGGGCATACTACTCATTTTTCTATGGGAAATGATATTGCCGATATTAATAACGATGGTTTGGCAGATATTGTTTCTGTTGATATGCTTCCTAAAAATTTGGAAACCTATAAAGCCTCTGGTTTAGAATTCCCATTTCCCAGCTATGCTAGCTACTTAAAAAATGACTACGCTCCACAGTATATGCAGAATACCCTTCATTTAAATATAGGTAACCAGTCGTTTAGTGAAATAGGAAACCTTTCAGAAATTGCCGCCTCGGAATGGTCTTGGGGGCCGCTATTGGCAGATTTTAATAACGATGGGTATAGAGATCTGTTTATTACTAATGGCATAAAAGGGGCTACCAATGACATGGATTTTATCCGGTTTATTTCTAATGATGATATCCAACGCGCAATAGATAAGGGTATGTCTGAGAAAGATTTATCACTCATCAAAAAAATTCCAGAAATAAAAGTTGCTAATTTCTTTTACAAAAACAATGGGCAGCTAGGGTTCCAAGATGTCTCGGCGCAATGGTTACCCTATCAAACCTCCTTTAGCAATGGAAGCACCTATGCAGACTTGGACAATGATGGGGATTTAGACCTGGTAGTCAATAATGTAAATGAAATTGCTTATTTGCTAGAAAATACATCGGACACCAAAAATCATTACTTAAAACTTGCATTTCAAGGACCAAAAGGCAATCAAAAAGGTGTTGGTGCTAAAGCAACACTCTTTGCATCTGGGAAACAGTATTATGCCGAAAACTACATTACAAGAGGTTATCTTTCTGCGGTACCCTCGGAAATTCATTTTGGACTGGGTACAATTGAAACTATAGATTCGCTACATGTGGTGTGGCCCACTGGAGAATTAGAAAAACAGTACGCTATTACAAGCAATCAACGTATTACGCTAGCCATTAAAAATGCAAGTAACCCCACGGAAAAGTCAATTCAAACTTCAATTGCCAAATCTAGCGATAGTATTATTCCGTTTGTGCATAAAGAACCTGCTTCCTTAGAATTTAACCAGAACCCGTTAATTCCATATGCAAGTACTAATGAAGGGCCAAGCGTTGCTGTAGGCGATGTTAACAATGATGGTAAGGATGATATTTTCATAGGCGGAGCCAAACTTCAACCATCTGCATTATATCTGCAATCCCACTCTGGAGAATTTACCATTGCTCAACCTAATCTTTTTAATGAAGATGCAAAAAGTGAAGATATTTCGCAGCTGTTCTTTGATGCAAATGGAGATCAATGGCAAGACTTATTAGTGGTTAGTGGTGGCAACGAATTTAGAGGAGGAGAACCGCTTAAACCTCGTTTATATATTAACAAAAGAGGTGTTTTCACAAAAGATACCCTGCAATTTAAAGACCTGGCAATCAATGCAAGCGTCGTTACTGCTTCCGATATGGATATGGACGGTGATCTAGATATTGCTATAGGAGCAGATGTGGTTCCCGGTAGTTTTGGAGAAACACCCCGACAATATATTTTTGAAAATAACGGAAGCGGAACGTTTACAGACGTTACAGCAACCTACGCCCCAGGCTTTTTAACCCTGGGTAATGTAAAAGACTTGCTGTGGCAAGACTTAGACGGTAACGGTTTTGAAGACCTTATTGCTATTGGACATTGGATGCCTATTACTGTTTTCTTAAACAACGGAAAGGAACTTACGCTGCAAACCAATAGTGGTTTAACGGAATCTCATGGGTTATGGAATACTATTGCGGCAAAAGATTTTGACGGAGACGGAGATATTGATTTTATAGCAGGGAATTTTGGAGAAAATAGTAAACTTAAAGCCTCAAAGAAAGAGCCTTTAACCCTGTATCTTCATGATTTTGATCAAAATGGTTCTACAGAAACGATAGTAAGTTATTTTTACAACGGAGTAGAAACCCCCTTAGCGTCAAAAGATGAGTTGGTAACGCAACTCCCCTATTTAAATAAAAAGTACCTTTCTTATGCGCGTTTTGCCAATACTGATTTTACTACTGTTTTTGGTGAAAAGCAATTAAACCGTGCTCGAAAGAAATACTGTTATACACTTTCTTCCGGCTATTTTGAAAACAAAGGCAACCAACAATTTGAGTACAAAGCGCTTCCGCTTTTGGCACAAATTTCAACCGTAGAAGATATCGCCATAATGGACGTAAATAAGGATAGTTTGCCAGATCTTTTTTTGGTTGGAAATAATTACGAAATTAGTACTCAATTAGGCAGAATGGATGCTTCTCATGGGCAACTTTTAGTAAATAACAAAACACATTTTACAGTAAATAATGGCTGGACTACTGAGGTAACCGGCCCGGCCAGAACTATTCGAAAAGTACGCATTCAAGATAACGAGTATCTTATAATAACAATGAATAACGCTGCACCTATTTTTTTAAAACTATGATGAAGAGGAAAGAACTTAATAGCTATATTATACTGTTTGGAATACTACTATGTCTTGTTTCATGTAATTCAAAACAGGATACTAACAAAGAAAAAGAAGATCAACAAACCACGCTTTTTAGCTTATTAGAAGGAGAGAAAACGGGTATTGATTTTATTAATACTGTAGAGAATCAAAAAG
>CAZWVO010000351.1:0-3065 GCA_964637535.1 uncultured Flavobacteriaceae bacterium | reverse complement strand
ATCGTACATATTATAGGGTTTATTAGGGTTATCCGGAACAAGCTTAGAAAGTACTTCACGGGTTTCTTCCCCCAGGGTATAATCTAATTGGGTAGGTATTCCCTTGTTACTCTGCGGCAAGTAACTCAATAGTTTTTTTAACGACTCTAGGCAGGCGATATCATTAGGCGCAGTAACATGCGCTACACCAGATTTTGAGGCATGCGTAAGGGCACCACCTAACTCCTCTGCACTAACTTCTTCATTGGTTACCGTTTTTACCACATTAGGGCCAGTTACAAACATATAACTGGTTTCTTCTACCATTAGGGTGAAATCTGTCATAGCAGGAGAATACACTGCACCTCCTGCACAAGGCCCCATAATGGCAGATAGTTGTGGCACAACACCAGATGCTTGCACATTTCTGTAAAAAATATCTGCATAGCCACCTAAAGAGCGAACCCCTTCTTGAATACGTGCGCCACCAGAATCATTAAGACCCAATATAGGTGCTCCTACCTTCATGGCCAAGTCCATTACTTTGCAGATCTTCTCGGCATGCGTTTCCGATAAAGCGCCACCAAAAACGGTAAAATCTTGTGCATACACATAGACCAACCTTCCCGTAATAGTCCCATAACCAGTGACTACCCCATCACCGTAATACACTTCATTTTCCAGACCAAAATCTGTAGTTCTATGCGTAACTAAAATTCCTGTTTCTTCAAAGGAAGCTTCATCCAATAGATAAGCAATGCGTTCTCTTGCCGTTAATTTTTTCTTTTGATGTTGCCTTTCAATACGTGTTTTGCCTCCACCCAAGTGAGCTTCTGCAATCTTATCTTCTAAGGCTTTTAATTTATCATTCATTTTTTATGATGTTGGTATTCGTAAGGTTTTTTGATCTTCTAAATATTGTTTAAGCCCGATGATAGCCGCAATTTTTGCCTCTTCTTCAGCCTTAACACTTAACACTTCTGGGTCATAGTATTTTTTTACAAAATGCGTATCAAAAGAACCACTTGTAAAAGCAGCGTGCTCAAATACAAACTTACCAAAGGCTAAGGTAGTTTGTACGCCCTTTATCTGATATTGTGCTATAGCCCCGAGCATTCGTTCAATAGCCTCTTCCCTATCCTTTCCGTACGTAATAAGCTTAGCTAACATGGGGTCATAGTAAATGGGAATATCCATACCCTCTTCAAAACCATTATCTACCCTTACACCCTCTCCCATAGGGAGTTTATAGGTTTCTAAAAGTCCTACGCTAGGCAAAAAATCATTTAAAGGGTCTTCTGCATAAACCCGTAACTCTAGGGCATGACCTGTGATACTCAAATCTTCTTGCGCAATGTCTAAGGGTTCTCCTCTAGCCACCTTTATTTGTAGTGCTACCAAATCTACACCAGAGATAAGCTCTGTTACCGGATGCTCTACCTGTAAACGCGTATTCATTTCTAAGAAGTAATAGTTGAGCTCTTCATCCAATAAAAACTCTACAGTACCTGCGCCTACATAATCGCAGGCTGCAGCAACTTTAACAGCAGCCTTACCCATTTCTTCTCGTAACGCTGGAGTTAAAATGGTAGAAGGCGCTTCCTCTACCACTTTTTGGTGTCTACGCTGAATACTACATTCCCGCTCAAACAAATGAAGAATAGTACCGTGTTCATCTGCCATTATCTGTACTTCTATATGCCTAGGAGAAGCTACATACTTTTCTATAAATACAGACCCATCGCCAAAAGCGGAAGTAGCTTCACTAATAGCCCTATTCATTTGGGACGCTAAATCTTTTTCAGATTCTACCACTCGCATTCCCTTTCCACCACCTCCAGCAGAAGCTTTTATCAAAATAGGAAAACCAATCTCTGCTGCAATTTTCTTGGCTTTTTTAACGTCGGTAATAGCCTTATCTATTCCGGGAACCATAGGAATATCGTACTTCTTCACGGCTTCTTTAGCCGCTAGCTTACTTCCCATAATTCTAATAGCCTTGGATTTTGGGCCAATAAAAATAAGTTTGTTTTTTTCTACGGCCTCTGCAAAGTCAGCATTTTCACTTAAAAACCCATATCCAGGATGTATGGCGTCTGCCTTTGCCTTTTTAGCAACCTCAATAATTTTATCTCCTCTTAAATAGGAAGCACTAGAAGCAGGTTCTCCTATACAATAGGCTTCATCTGCAAACTGAACATGAGGAGCATTACGATCTGCTGTAGAGTACACTGCTACCGTTTTAATACCCATTTTTTTAGCCGTTTGCATTACTCTTACAGCAATTTCGCCTCTATTGGCTACAACTATTTTTTTCATAGATTGTGCTACTTTTCAAATTCAATTAACAACTGTTTTTTAGTAACAGCGTCTCCTTGTTTTACATTAATATTTTTAATAATTCCGTTTCTAGGAGCGGTTATAACGTTCTCCATTTTCATTGCTTCTAAAATAAGTAATGGGTCTCCTGCTGCCACTTCCTTTCCAACGGCTATATCAATACTTAATATTAAACCAGGCATTGGAGCTTCAATACTATCAACATGTTTGGTAGCACCTAAAGAAAAACCCATTTCTGCTACAAGCAGATCTAAATCATTGGAAATACGCACTTCATATTCCTTGTTATTTACCACTACAGTATAGCGTTTTTGGTCAAAATTCTTTTCTTTAATTTCAGCTACAAAAGATTTGTTTTCCTGTAAAACATGAAACTTTCCAGAAGGAGTTTTTATAACATCACTACCATGAATATCTTTAGAACTAAGGTCAAAATTAAATTCGCCATTACTATTTACTTTATACGAATGATTCATGTGTATATCTAGTTTAGTTTAAATATAATATTTAAAATCTTTTAATTCGATTTTTGGTTGTTTTTGTATCCTCTTTATCACAATTAGCTATTATAATTTATTCGCCGTAACGAGGTTTTCATTAAATCGATTTTTATTTCGATATGCAACTTTTGCATACTTTTTTTATCAGCAACACACTCCCTCTTCCATTTGCAGATAAACATCCTAAATGCAACGTTTTATGCCCCAGATCATGAAATTAAGCAGTAATTTATTGTACTGCGGACA
>CAZWVO010000350.1:0-3073 GCA_964637535.1 uncultured Flavobacteriaceae bacterium | reverse complement strand
AATTCATGGAGCCAATCTTGGAAAGAATTGCCTTATTGGTATGAACTCGGTAATTATGGATGATGCAGCTATTGGTGAGGAGTCTATTGTTGGGGCAATGAGTTTTATAAAGGCAGAAACGGTTATTCCGAAGCGAAGTCTAGTAGTAGGTAATCCTGCAAAAGTAGTAAAGCAAGTTTCCGACGAAATGATTGCTTGGAAAACAAAGGGTACGCAACTGTATCAGCAACTGCCTAAGGATTGTCATGAAAGTTTAAAAGAAGTAACTCCGCTGAGAGCGGTTCCTAAAGATCGCCCTAAACAGGAGGAGGCCTACCGCACCTTAAGAGAGACCTTTAAAAAAGATTAAGAGGACTGTTTTACTCACAGAACGGTGAAGTTTTCTATCCCTCAACATCCCTATTCTCAAGCATAAATTTTAAGTTATTTTTAACTATAGTTGCATATGCAACTATTTAATATTTTGGCTAGCTTCGCGCCATGAAATCTGATGATATAAAGATCGATTTTGATAATTCTATAGGGCCTTGGTTAGGGAAAACTTCTAAGATAGTAGACTGCTATTTGCATGAAGCAATGAAGGCAAGGGACTTGGACCTCAGTAAAGAGCAAATGATAGTGCTTAAAAAACTATGTGATAAAGACGGTCTTAACCAGAACGAATTGGCTTTTTTAACCCTTAGAGATAAATCTAGTTTAACGCGCTTATTATCCAAAATGGAAAAAAAGGAATACATCTTTAGAAAGCAAAGTACAGAAGATAAGCGGAACAATCATGTCTTTATAACCCTAAAGGGGAGAGACATATTTTCTAAAACAAGGCCAGTGATAAAGGAAATAATGGAGCAAATGGAACGCGATATTACGAAGAAAGAAATTCTTCAGATGATCAATACCTTGCAGAAAATTCAATTTAATTTTACCGGAAAATATACCACCTCGTTAACGCACAACGTATGAGAAAACTTATATTATCAATTTTGGGGCTTGTATTAATTGCTGGAGCAATTTATGTTGCCAAACTAATCGCCGATAGCAAAAAAAGCTTTAAACCCAAAGCAGAAAAGGTTGTAAAAACGGTATTTACAGAGGTTGCTCAAAACGGAACAGTACCTATTGTAGTGGCTGCTAACGGAAATTTAGTTGCTAAAAACCGCGTAGAGCTTTACGCAGAAGTACAGGGCGTTTTTAGAGGGAGTGGAAAACTTTTTAGAGCAGGGCAAACCTATACCCGGGGTGAAAGCATTATCCGCATTGATGCGGCAGAGTATTATGCCAGTGTACAGTCGGCTAAAAGTGAATTGTACAATTTAATTACTTCGGTAATGCCCGACCTACGTCTAGATTATCCAGAAATATTTCCTAAGTGGCAGGCGTATCTTAATGGGTTTGATTTGGATAAGACAACTCCGGGGCTCCCAGAAATGACATCGGAGAAAGAGAAATTCTTTATTTCGGGCCGTGGTATTTTAACGCGTTATTACAATGTAAAGAACTTAGAACAGCGTTTAGCTAAATATCGTATTTCTGCCCCTTTTTCGGGAGTGTTAACAGAAGCCTTGGTTACAGAAGGCTCCTTAATACGATCAGGCCAGAAATTAGGAGAGTTCATTAATACAGATGTCTATGAGCTAGAAGTTGCTGTAAGCAAAACCTATAGTGATTTATTGAAAGTAGGAAAGCAAGTTAACCTAAGTAATTTAGAAAAAACAAAAACTTTTAAAGGAAAGGTTACTCGCATCAATGGTAGCGTAGATCAAACTACCCAGACCATTAAAGCCTTTATTGAGGTTAATGATACAGCGCTTAAAGAAGGGATGTATTTAGAGGCTAACTTAGATGCTAAGGAAGAACACAACGCTATTGAGATAGATAGAAACTTACTGCAGGCTAATGATCAGATATTTGTAGTACGCGATACCATTTTGGATTTGATTACCGTAAAACCGGTTTACTTTTCGGAAACTAAGGTAGTGCTTAAAGAAGTACCAGAAGGAACTACAATAATGTCTAAGCCGCTAGTAGGGGCTTATATAGGTATGGCGGTAAAAAAGTATGAAGATCAATCAGCTAAGACGAAATAACAATGCGACAAGTAATTCAATATTTTATAAAGTATCATGTTGCAGTAAATGTTATTATTATAGCCTTTCTCATCTTTGGTGTTGTAGGAGCCTTATCGTTAAAATCTTCTTTTTTCCCTCTAACCGACTCCAAGAACATATTTATTAGTATCACCTATCCGGGAGCTTCTCCGCTAGAAATAGAAGAGGGAATTGTATTAAAGATTGAAGATAATCTCAAAGGCCTTCAAGGTGTAGACCGGGTTACCTCTACTTCGCGGGAGAATAGCGGAAACATTAATGTTGAAATTGAAAAGGGACAAGATATTGATTTTATGCTGTTGCAGGTAAAAAATGCAGTAGACAGAGTTCCTTCTTTTCCAACCGGAATGGAACCCCTTGTTGTTTCCAAGTTAGAAGCCGTTAGGCCAACTATTACATTTGCTATAAGTGGAGAACAGGTACCATTGAATACGCTAAAACAGATTGGGAGGCAGATAGAAAATGACCTTAGAGCTATAGAGGGTATTTCGCAAATAGAAATTTCAGGATATCCCGATGAGGAAATAGAAATTGCGTTAAACGAAAATAACTTACAAGCCTATAATATATCTTTTGCAGAGGTAGCCCTAGCAGTAGCTAATGCTAATATTTTAGTCACGGGTGGAAATATTAAAACCGATGCCGAGGAATACCTTATTAGAGCAAATAGCAGGTCGTATTACGGAGAAGAGCTCTCTAATATTATTGTCCGAGCCAATGCGTCTGGGCAAACCATACGTTTAAAGGATGTTGCCCTAATTAGAGATCGGTTTTCTGAGACTCCTAATGCTACCTATTTTAATGGGAACCTATCTGTTAATACTACCATTACCAGTACCAATACCGAAGATTTGGTAGAATCTGCTGAAAAGGTGAAAGAGTATATTGAAGCCTTTAATCAGAAGTATAACAATATAGAACTTAATGTGGTACGGGATCTGTCCATTACCCTTACCCAACGTACAGAA
>CAZWVO010000349.1:0-3081 GCA_964637535.1 uncultured Flavobacteriaceae bacterium | reverse complement strand
ATCCATATCGGTATCTACTGGGATAAGACCTTCGCCACTTCCAGGAGATACTTCATAAGCATCGTCTAGTCCGTTTCCATCAGCATCAGTTCCAGATCTTGATATAAAAACTAGTGGACTTTGAGCTTCCGTGTTATCACTTATACCATCGTTATCAGAATCAGTATCCAAATAATTTGGCAAACCGTCATTATCACTATCGGTTGGCATTGTAGCTGGATCGTTATCACCATCTTCGTTGGCATCTTCATTGGCATCGGTAATACCATCTCCGTCATCATCAATATCAGTTACATCTGGAACACCATCGCCATCTAAATCCATAAAGAACATATCATATGTTACGGACGTAGTTGCGGCAGCAAAAGATGTAGTAAAGGTTAATAGGAATAACGCGCCGATCAATAAAATGCCATACAGCGCTTTCTGTTTAAGTTTTGAGAGTAAAATATTTTCCATAAGTGTCAGTAATTGTTAATACTAATCACCATGGCTTTGTAGGAAAAAACTAATGTAAGAAGTTAGGGCTTTCTTTTAATTTTAACGCAAGATATGTCATAAATGTCGTTCTTCAAATTGTAAACAAGCCAAATCATATGATTTCTCTTTCAATAACTTGTTTACTCGATAAAGCGTAAAAAACATAAACTTCATCACGTCATTTAAGTACGTAAGTTAAAAATAAAAAGATTACGAGCGTCATAAAAAATCCGACGAAATGCACGCTACCCAAGAACCAAAATCTAGTTTTCCGTACTAAAATGCAGGCTTGCATACTATCTATTACCTACAAATAATTTTATTCAAAGTTGAAAAAAAAGTAATTACGTAAGGTCAAAACCTGTAAAATGTCATACATACCGTACATTTTGAGCCCTAAAAAGGGGCTGCAAAAATGGTTGGCTCAGGTATAATTCCTCCATATATACAGGGCATAAGCATCTTATTTTACCTATTTTTGCACAAATTTTTTTAATGGATTTTAAAACCGAAATAGCCCGTCGCAGAACCTTTGGCATAATTTCTCACCCAGATGCTGGAAAAACTACGCTAACCGAAAAACTACTGCTGTATGGAGGAGCAATTCAAGAAGCTGGAGCAGTAAAAAATAATAAGATAAAGAAGAGTGCTACTAGTGACTTTATGGAAATAGAACGGCAACGTGGGATCTCGGTAGCCACCTCGGTTTTAGCCTTTATCTATAGGGATAAGAAAATTAATATTCTAGATACTCCTGGACATAAAGATTTTGCAGAAGACACCTTTAGGACACTAACTGCAGTAGATAGTGTTATTGTGGTTATTGATGTAGCCAAAGGCGTAGAGGAACAAACCGAAAAGCTAGTTGCAGTGTGCAGAATGCGAAATATTCCTATAATCGTCTTTATTAACAAACTAGATCGAGAAGGGAAAGATGCCTTTGACTTATTGGATGAAGTAGAACAAAAATTGGGACTTACGGTAACTCCGCTAAGCTTCCCTATTGGAATGGGTTACGATTTTAAAGGCATTTACAACATTTATGAAAAAAACATTAACCTATTTAGCGGAGATAGCAAAAAAAATATAGAAGAAACAGTTGCTTTTAACGACTTAGAAAGCAATGAATTAGAAACTATAATTGGAGAAAATGCCGCCTCGGAACTACGCGAAAATTTGGAGCTTGCGCAAGGTGTATATCCTAATTTTGATACCAGCGCTTACCTTAAAGGAGCCTTACACCCTGTATTTTTTGGTTCTGCGTTAAACAATTTTGGGGTGCGGGAGTTGTTGGATTGTTTTGTGGATATAGCTCCTTCTCCTAGGGATAAAATGGCAGATCAGCGCCTTGTAAAGGCAGATGAAAAAGCCTTAAGTGGTTTTGTGTTTAAGATTCATGCCAATATGGATCCTAAGCATAGAGATCGTTTGGCTTTTGTAAAAATTGTTTCTGGCACTTTTGAACGCAACAAACCGTATTTGCATGTACGGTTACAGAAGAAAATGAAGTTCTCTAGTCCGAATGCTTTTTTTGCCGAGAAGAAAGAAATTGTAGACATCTCTTACCCTGGTGATATTGTTGGAATCCATGATACGGGTAATTTTAAAATTGGAGATACCTTAACCGAAGGCGAAAAATTACAATACAAAGGAATTCCAAGTTTTTCACCAGAACACTTTAGGTATATCAATAATGCAGACCCCATGAAGTCTAAGCAATTACAGAAGGGTATAGACCAATTAATGGATGAAGGCGTAGCACAATTATTTACCTTAGAACTTAATGGTCGAAAAGTAATTGGTACTGTTGGCGCATTGCAATACGAGGTAATTCAGTACCGCTTAGAACATGAATACGGTGCCAAATGCACCTATGACAATTTTCCTGTGCACAAGGCCTGTTGGGTAGCCGCTGATGATTCTAACAATGAGGAATACAAGGAATTTAAACGCGTAAAACAGAAATTCTTGGCTTTAGATAAACAAGGACAACTAGTATTCCTTGCAGATTCTCAATTCTCACTACAAATGACGCAACAGAAATACCCCTCGGTAAAGCTTCACTTTACATCGGAATTTGAATAGGCGTCTATACTAAAATACGTAGCGATTAGGCCTCGCCTGTGGGTCCAAAATTTAAGGGAATTGCGGGCTGATCATAATCTTTTATGGTACCATGAGCTTTCTCAAAGCGATGTACATTATCATTCAAGGCTTTTAAAAACTTCTTGGCATGTTGTGGTGTAAGTACAATTCTACTCTTTACCTTGGCTTTAGGAGCACCTGGCATCATACTAATAAAATCGACCACAAATTCAGATACAGAATGATTAATAATGGCCAGATTAGAATACACCCCTTCTGCGGTTTTCTCATCTAACTCTATGTTTATTTGTTTTTGATTGGGTTTCTTCTCAGCCATATGATTCTGGTTTAATTACCATTAAAAATAAAAAAGTTTCCAACCCTATCCTAGTAGGTATTATACGCCCGCTAAGTAAGGTTAAAATAAAAAAAGCCCTAATGAAATATTAGGGCTTTTTATGATTTAGAATTTTAATTCCTCTTTGCGCGCCATGATTTCGTCGTATTCTTCTTTAG
>CAZWVO010000348.1:0-3082 GCA_964637535.1 uncultured Flavobacteriaceae bacterium | reverse complement strand
CGAATACATAAAAAGGCACGAAATACAGACGGATTGTCTTTAAGCATCTAACAGATAAGCAGCCTCTTTCGGAACTTTTTAGTACGGTTGCGGAAAAAGTTGGGGATAGACCAGGCGGATATACTAGAATTATTAAACTAGGAAATCGTTTGGGAGATAATGCAGATATGGCTATGATAGAGTTAGTAGACTTTAACGAGCTATACAACGCAGGAAAGCCTAAAAAGAAATCAACAAGAAGAAGTAGAAGAGGTAAAGGTGGGGTAGCAACGCCTCCAGTAGCTGTAGAAACTGCAACAGATGATTCAGAAGAATAAAATTGTTATTAAATTTTAATAATTGAAAAAGGATAAGCCTAAAAGCTTATCCTTTTTTTATGTTTATTTGTCAAACTAAAAAAAATTAGGAAAGTACATGAAGTATCAGTCGAAAAGAAAAGCACTAGTATTGCTGGCAGACGGAACTATTTTTTACGGAAAAGCAGTTGGTGATTCGGAAGGAACCGCCTTTGGAGAAGTCTGTTTTAATACAGGAATGACAGGTTATCAAGAGATTTTTACAGACCCTTCTTATTTTGGACAACTAATGGTAACTACCAATGCACATATTGGAAATTATGGTGCCAATGAAGAAGAGATAGAATCTGAGGGGGTAAAAATATCTGGACTTATTTGCAAGAACTTTAGCTATGAATACTCCCGTCCAAATGCAGATAAAAGCCTTAAAGACTTCTTGGATGAAAGTAAACTTTTTGCCATATCTGACGTAGACACCCGTGCTCTAGTAAGCTATATTAGAGATCACGGCGCTATGAATGCGGTAATTACTACTGACGTAGATGATATAGTGGCACTTAAAGAAAAACTGAGCAAGGTACCTAGTATGGAAGGCTTAGAGTTATCTTCAAAGGTGTCTACAAAAGAACCCTATTTTTTTGGATCTGAAAAGGCAAAGTATAAGGTTGCTGCTTTAGATATTGGAATTAAGAAAAACATTTTAAGAAACTTGGCTAAACGCGATGCCTATATAAAGGTGTTTCCTTATGACACTAGTTTTGACGAAATGAGTGCATGGAACCCTGATGCCTATTTTATATCTAATGGACCTGGAGATCCAGAACCCTTAACTGCGGCAATTGCTACCGCTAAGGATATTATCGCTAAGGATAAGCCACTTTTTGGAATTTGCTTAGGTCATCAAGTAATTGCGCTGGCAAATGGTGTATCTACCTATAAAATGCATAACGGTCACAGAGGTATTAATCATCCTATTATGAATTTGGTTACTGGTAAGGGAGAGATTACATCGCAAAATCATGGGTTTGCAATTAACAGAGAAGAGACTGAAGCCCATAAAGATTTGGAAATTACACATGTGCATTTAAATGATCAGACGGTAGCTGGAATTAAGATGAAAAATAAAAAAGTCTTTTCTGTACAGTATCACCCAGAAGCAAGTCCAGGACCTCATGATGCGGAATATCTGTTTGATCAGTTTTTTGAGATGGTGGAGGCAACGGCAAACTAAAACGTTTTCGTTTAACAAAAAGTTATTTATCTGGTATAAACACAGGGAAACACGCCTTTAACGGGTGCCCTTTTGTATCTTTGTAGCCTTAATTAGAAGAAGAATTATACCACAAAAAAACAATATTTATGAGTATTATCATTAACGTGCATGCGAGACAAATTTTGGATTCTAGAGGAAATCCAACTGTAGAAGTAGATGTGTATACAGAAAATGGAGTCTTGGGAAGAGCTGCTGTACCCTCTGGTGCATCAACTGGAGAACACGAAGCTGTTGAGTTGCGAGATGGAGGAGACGCTTTTATGGGTAAGGCGGTAACTACCGCAGTAGCTAATGTAAATACAAGCATAGCGGAAGAAATTGTTGGAATGTCTGTTTTTGAGCAAAATCTTATAGACCAAACAATGATCGCTTTGGATGGTACTCCTAATAAGTCAAAACTTGGAGCTAATGCTATTCTAGGAGTTTCTCTTGCGGTTGCTAAGGCGGCGGCAAATGAAATGGGAATGTCCTTGTTTCGTTATGTGGGTGGGGTAAGTGCAAATACACTTCCGGTACCTATGATGAATATTATTAATGGTGGTTCTCATTCCGATGCGCCAATAGCTTTTCAAGAGTTTATGGTGATGCCTGTTAAGGCTAAGAACTTTTCTCACGCCATGCAAATGGGAACAGAGATTTTTCATAACCTTAAAAAAGTACTACACAGTAGAGGTCTAAGCACAGCAGTAGGAGATGAAGGAGGTTTTGCACCAACCTTAGACGGCACAGAAGATGCACTAGATACGATTGCGAAGGCGGTTAAGCAAGCTGGCTATACCTTGGGAGATGATGTAATGATAGCATTAGACTGTGCAGCTGCAGAGTTTTATGTAGATGGGAAATATGACTACACGAAGTTTGAAGGTGATAAAGGAGCCGTTCGTAGCTCTGAAGAACAAGCGCAGTATTTGGCAGATTTATGTGCTAAATACCCTATTATCTCTGTAGAAGACGGGATGGATGAAAATGATTGGGACGGATGGAAAGCATTAACAGATAAAGTAGGTAATAGCGTGCAGTTAGTGGGCGATGATTTGTTTGTAACCAATGTAGAGCGTTTATCTCGAGGAATAGAAAATGGAATTGCGAATTCTATTCTAATTAAGGTAAATCAAATAGGAACCTTAACAGAAACTATAGCGGCAGTAAATATGGCAAAGAATGCGGGGTATACCTCAGTAATGTCACATAGATCTGGGGAAACAGAAGACAATACTATTGCAGATTTGGCAGTAGCTTTAAATACGGGCCAAATTAAGACCGGTTCTGCTTCCCGTTCAGACCGTATGGCAAAATATAATCAGTTGTTGCGTATTGAAGAAGAGTTAGGAAGTACTGCTTTTTATCCGCAGGAAAAGGCTTTTAAAATAAATTAAAATTAGATTTTTAATAATGTTAAAAAAAGCCTTTCTTTATAAGAAGGCTTTTTTTGTTTTCAATTAAACCAAGGCAAACCTATGAATAACTTTCTTTTTGTAGCTGCAGAAAACGATGCCATTGCGAATTGTAAGGC
>CAZWVO010000347.1:0-3120 GCA_964637535.1 uncultured Flavobacteriaceae bacterium | reverse complement strand
CTTTAATTTAATGTATAAAAAATGAACACACACGATATTGACTTTGAAATTTTTGGAGAAGAAATGCAATATGTAGAAATCGAATTGGATCCTCAAGAAGCTGTGGTGGCAGAGGCAGGGAGCTTTATGATGATGGATACGGATATTAAGATGGATACCATTTTTGGAGATGGCTCTAAACAAGATTCTGGAATATTGGGCAAACTTTTTTCTGCTGGAAAACGGATTCTAACCGGCGAGAGTTTATTTATGACTGCTTTTCTAAATGTAGGCGGAGCTAAAAAAAAGGTAAGTTTTGCATCTCCCTACCCAGGAAAAATTCTTTCTATAGACCTTTCGGAAAACCAAGGAAAATTTATATGTCAGAAAGATGCGTTTTTATGCGCCGCTAAAGGAGTTTCTGTTGGGATTGAATTTTCTAAACGCCTAGGAAGAGGACTCTTTGGCGGTGAAGGTTTCATTATGCAAAAGCTAGAAGGAGATGGAATGGCCTTTGTACATGCAGGCGGTACATTAGCTAAAAAAGTATTAGCTCCGGGCGAAGTATTAAAAGTAGATACCGGTTGTATTGTAGGTTTCACAAAAGATGTAGATTATGATATTGAGTTTGTGGGAGGTATTAAAAATACTGTTTTTGGAGGCGAAGGTCTTTTCTTTGCAACCCTAAGAGGCCCGGGTACAGTCTATGTGCAATCCTTACCCTTTAGTAGGCTAGCCGGAAGAGTACTAGCTGCTATACCTAGAGGAGGGCAACGTAAAGGAGAAGGTAGCATTTTAGGAGGACTTGGAGATTTGATAGATGGCGATTAGTATTTAATACAGAAAGAAAACTATTTGTTACGCTGCAAATTACTAATACCTCTTAATTAAACCAGACGGCGTATCCTTTTCTGCGTAATTCTAAGGCTAGTATTTCTTCCATTTTTAAGGCATCATCGCGCGTAGTTAGAGGAGCAATATGATTGTACAAACTAGGACGTAAGTACAAACCGTACTGCTGTACAATAGTAGAAGACAGTTTATGACCCTTTTTATTTCTGTACCCGGTTTTATGCTGTGCAAAGCGCGCTTTAGGCGTCTTACTGGTCATGCCTACATATACGCATTGTAATACACCATTAAATTGAGGGTTAGCGGCTCTAAACTTCGCATTTTTTGTAAAAACACGTTTCGATAATTCTATAACATAAACTTGATACTGTAGCTTTGGCATAAAATATATTGGTATGACAACTGTAGTTATAAGCCTAATAATGGCAAATGTTTTACTTTATGGTAAGTAAGAGCAGTTCTTATACATTGTTTTAGTGCTGTTTCTGGAATAGCATCTGTCAATTTAAATACTATGGCTCTATTTCCTTCAAAGGAGAAAACCTCCGAAAAAATGGCTTTAAAAGTAGGAACCAATTGGCTAGTACATTTAAAATAGATTGCGTATTGTTCTGGGGTTTTCTTCTTCCAGTCTACCCGTACCGTACTTCCTTTTTTTACCAAATAACTAGGTTCTCCCCATTTTAATGTTTCTTCTAGCTTTACAATACCATCAGTTTCTTGTGCTACTTCTAAAATTAAACTCCTAAGCCGTTGTATTTTTTCTTTAACCGTATCTGGATAGTTGTTAAATACAGTTACAACCTTTGGGTCTGATGTAATTTCTAGTGTTGTCATAGTTTCCAAAGCTTTTATAAATCTACTTAAAAAAAGAGTACTGCGTCATATAAGATGATTAGAAGTTTAATCCGAAAACTGACAGGACTGTACCCATGAACCACTATCTCTAAAAAAATATACTTAGCTTTAAATAACTTAAAAACCCATTAGTTTGAAAAACGGAAACGTACGTAATATAAAACAAGAAACCCTATCAGATCATTGGTTTACGCTAAACAAAATCTCTTTTGAATATCAAAAAGAAGATGGCAGTTGGGAAAAGCAAGTACGTGAAGCATACGATAGGGGCAATGGAGCTGCTATTCTACTCTATAACAAAGCTAAGGGTACAGTACTGCTTACTAGGCAGTTTAGAATGCCAACCTATGTAAATGGAAACACAAATGGAATGATGATTGAGGTTTGCGCTGGACTTCTAGATGGCGATGAGCCCGAAACGTGTATTAAAAAGGAGGTAGAAGAAGAAACGGGTTATCATATTAGTAAAGTTCAAAAAGTAATGGAATCCTATATGTCGCCAGGATCTGTTACAGAGATTCTGTATTTTTTCATTGGAGTGTATGAAGATCAGATGAAAAAGAGTGCTGGTGGTGGTGCGGCAAACGAAACTGAAAATATAGAAGTATTAGAGTACCCTTTTACCGTAGCTTTGGATATGATAAAAACGGGGGCTATTAAAGATGCCAAAACTATTATGCTGCTTCAATATGCTGCAATGGAGCGCATTTTTAACGTTTAACTATTTTGTCTTTGTTGTTTTCCAACCAGCCTTTACATATTTATTTGGACTAAGTGTTTCAATTCTATTTTCTTTTTATCACAAGAGTGTCACATTTTAACAAAACCACTGGAGCGCTACGTATAGTCAAATGTTAATATCAAGTTAAAAACAAAGCGCTTTTTAAAGCGTTTAATGCCGTTTTCCACTTTAAAAATTGCTGTAATGATCTTAAAATTAGGCTCGTAACTTTTTTTAGACACTATTTTTAAATTATAAACTTTTTATCATTTTTTTCTTTTGCCTGAAAGTGTTGTTAGCGCATAGCGTACCAATCACTGTTCAAAAGATAAAAGCAATTTCTTCTCTGAACCACAAGTAAAAATTCGGCCGAATCTTTTTTGTGAATTACAAATGAAATACAACATCAACTGTTTTAAATAAACAACGACAGCGGATTACAAGACAACCTTATAAAGAATAATGTTGTCTAACAAACAAAATTTAGTAAGAACTATTTATAATTTAAAAACAAAGACAATGAAAAATTTAAGAATATTAGGAATAGCATTTTCAGCTATGTTAATGACCCTTGCATCATGTAGTGATGACGATGTAACAGGAGATGTTCCGGATGAGGGTGAGGACCCTACAGCATTTGTAGGAGCCGTTTACGCCATGACAAATGGTAACGGACAAGTGGCCGGTACAAATGTACAAGGCCCCAATAC
>CAZWVO010000346.1:0-3132 GCA_964637535.1 uncultured Flavobacteriaceae bacterium | reverse complement strand
AAGACGTTCTACCAGTTCTTTAGTGATATTGGTTGCTCCAGTAATGAACAAAATAAATGCTACAATAATAAGCGTAACCCAAAGGGCCTGTTTTCTCGGATATTTTACCCAAACCAGAACAAAAAACAAAATGAAAAGTGGAATCCAAGTAGTGATATTAGTTGCAGTAGACCAAAAAGCATCGTAAGGCTCGGACCCTAAGTTATTAAGGTAAATAAAGATTTCTGTATCCCAATCTAGTAGTTGCTCCCACATGTTATTTACGCTTAATAACACCGGTTACTTCGTCCATGTTTTCTTTTACCTTATCTATTTCTTTTTTAATATCCTTAGTGAAATCAGTATCTATACCCTGTTTTTCTGCGCTTTTCTGAATCTCATGCTTAATATCTTCGGTAGCATCTTTAAGCTGACGCATTCCCTTTCCCAAGCCTTTGGCAATACCTGGGATTTTATCGGCACCAAAAACCATAACTACAATGAACATGATGAAAAATATTTCACCACCGCTAATAAATAAGGGTAAACTTATGTACATAATACAAATATAATGAAGTTGGCCACCAATTAAAAAGCCCCGTTATACATAACGAGGCTTTTTCAAATTTTAGTATTTACTTACTTTCTTCCTTTGATACTTTCTTTCATTTGGTCAAAGTCCGAATTCTCTTCTTTCTTAGGCCAAGCATTATTGGTAGCATCAATATCTGCTGTCTCTGCTTTTGGATCTACAATAATACCCACTAGCTCTTTTTGGGAAGAAATAACCCGTTTTACTTCCGTATCATTCTTTCTCCATATTTCTGGTGGGTAGGTGATATTCTCCGTAGAGCCATCTGCATAGGTATATTCTACAATAACCGGCATGGGTATACCTCCTGGCTTATTAAATGTTACTTCATAAAAGAATTTAGGTTCTTTAACCTGAGTACGTTCTTCCGCAGTCATGTTATCCATCATAAACTCTTTGATGTTCTTGGCTACCTCCGAAGGTTTCTTATTCTTTAAAGAAGCGTTATAATCCTCGCTACCTTCTTCTACCATATACACCAAGGGCGGAAGGTCAGCTTCAGTAAGATTACGCGCTGCCATGTATTCTTTCATACGCTTGTTAGGCTTATCCGAAACATAATATTTCTTCACTTCCTTTACCCCTATATCCACATAATCTGTAGTATAGAACCATCCTCTCCAATACCAATCTAAATCTACTGCAGAAGCGTCTTCCATAGTACGGAAAAAATCTTCTGGAGTTGGATGCTTAAATTTCCAACGGTTAGCATAGGTTTTAAAAGCATGATCAAATAACTCACGCCCCATTACTGTTTCTCTTAAAATATTTAAGGCTGTAGCTGGCTTTCCGTAGGCATTTGGTCCTAACTGATATACATTTTCCGGATTAGACATAATAGGAGAAATGGTACTTTGATCTCCACTCATATACGGTACTATTTTAGCTGGCGCTCCTCTTCTTGAAGGATATGCCTTTGCAGGAGCAATAGCATCTGGGTGGGCTTCTCCAAATTCTTGTTCAGCAACATACTGCATAAAGGTATCTAGACCTTCATCCATCCATCCCCACTGACGCTCATCAGAATTGACAATCATCGGGAAAAAGTTATGTCCTACTTCATGAATAATTACACTAATCATTCCGTATTTAACACGGTCAGAATAGGTGCCATCTTCATTTGGTCTACCGTAGTTCCAACAAATCATAGGATATTCCATACCCTGATTTTTAGCATGAACTGAAATCGCTTTATGATAAGGATAATCAAAAGTATGTGCAGAATACGACTTTAAGGTACCTACCACAGCTTTGGTAGAAAACTCTTCCCATAACGGATTTCCTTCTTTCGGATACATAGAAACTGCCATTACTGTTCTGTTGCTCAGTTTTACAGCTTGCATGTCCCAAATAAATTTACGAGAGCTAGCAAAACCATAATCTCTTACATTTTCTGCTCTAAATTTCCAAGTCTTCTTTTTATCAGAATTACTTTTCTCTGCTGCTTCGGCTTCTTCTTGAGTAACAATGATTACTGGTTTATCGTATGATTTTTTAGCTTTTTCATAGCGCTTCATCATCTCTTTAGAAAAGACTTCTTTTCTATTTTGCAAGACTCCTGTCGCATCTAAAACATGGTCTGCAGGTACCGTAATATTTACATCATAATCGCCAAATGGAAGGGCAAACTCACCACTTCCCCAGAACTGATGGTTTTGCCAACCCTCTACATCACTATATACTGCCATTCTTGGAAAGAACTGTGCAATAACATATGCTCTATTCCCATCTTTTGCAAAATACTCATATCCAGATCTAGCTCTGTTTACCGTATGGTCTGGTATATTGTAATTCCATTTAATAGAAAATGAAACCTGTCCTTTACTTTTTAGGGGTTGCGGAATATTTATCCGCATCATGGTCTGGTTAATGGTATAAGAAAGCGGTTTTCCGCTAGCATCTTTTACCCATTCAATGTTAAACCCACCGTCAAAGGCTTCTCTTAAATGCTTTCCAGTAAAGGCGCTTACTGGTTCCGCTGCAGGAACTCCTTGACCGTTGCGCAAGGGAGATTTAGAATCTTTAGCGCGTACATTCTGATCTAGTTGTACCCATAAAAACTCCAAATCGTCAGGAGAATTGTTTGTATAGGTAATGGTTTCTTCTCCGTAAATTTTTGCGTTCTTATCATCAAGTTCAATATCCATCTTATAATCTGCTTGTTGCTGATAATAATCTGGACCAGGTGCTCCAGAGGCAGATCTGTAGGTGTTTGGTGTAGCAAACTCCTCGTACAACTGCTTAAATTTACTTTGATTATAGTGCCCGGGTTCTTTGGCTTCTTCCGGTTGTTCTTGCGCCGTTATAGACACGGCAAATAGGAACGATAGTGCCGCGAAGCAATACTTAATTTTATTCATTTTTTGATTCATTTTTAGTCCTCCGAAAAATAATCTTTTTTTAACAATTGCTTAAGGTATTCTAAAAGTTTAACATTCCTTTATTATTCTCTCTAATAAGAACAAAACTTTTCTTTCTTTCTTTAAATTTAAAATGGACCAAATTCTGTTGTTCTTCAAACAAATCGTGCAAAATTTCATTCTGAATTTGAATAAATTTTA
>CAZWVO010000345.1:0-3134 GCA_964637535.1 uncultured Flavobacteriaceae bacterium | reverse complement strand
CCTGTATACCATTCAAAAATTTGAGATAAGCCTACTTTATTTTTATTAACTCTTACAAACTTTGGATTGTTAAGTGCTAATTTAGTTTGTTTTTCTAACTGTGCATCTAAGGTGTTCGGCATATAGGCATTGCTAATAATTGGAGGGCAGCCTAAACCAGCACATACCAGTACAAAATGGAAGCGCGCTTCTTTTGAAAATTTAGCACGAAGCTTCTTATTTTCAATGTCATTTAAGGTAATGCTAGTACCACCAATATTGTATTTGGTTTTATCAAAAAAGCCCGCCTTGTCTAAAGGAGATTTTAAGGGATAGTTATCTACAATTCCCTTAATAACAGAAATATTATATCCGTTAATCCAAAATGCCTGGTAGGTTTTAGCATCTGAGGTAGAAACCGAGATTCCCTCTGCCATACTTACTAATTCATTTAATGTAGCGGGGTTAGCCTTAATATCTTTGTAAGCTACTCTTCCATTCTTTACATAGGTCTTAAAGAAGGTATCTGCTTTTGCAAAATAATCTGATGTGCTTTGTCCAAAAGAAGCAGTAGCCGCAAATAAGAAGACTATGCTTAAGTATAATGTTGATTTTTTCATGGTGTTAATTTACTTTTATGTTAAAACTGTGGCTTAGGTCGATGGTATTTCAAAGTACTTACAATCTTTTTTTAATTTTATGATATAATTAAGGATTTAAAAATCAGCGGGTTACGTGGTCGAGAAATCTTTAAAACCCTTACAGTATCATTAGGTATTTAAAATTATTCTAAATTACTATTCGGAATTAAGTTCTTATATTTAAAACCGAACTAAGCTATCAACAATCCTATACAATTACATGGAACACATTGTTATTATCGGAAATGGTATCGCAGGAATATCAGCAGCGCGCCATATTAGAAAACAATCCGACAAAAGAATTATTGTTATCTCCGCGGAGACCGATTACTTTTTTTCTCGTACAGCGCTCATGTATGTCTATATGGGACATATGAAATTTGAGCATATACAACCCTACGAAAATTGGTTTTGGAAGAAAAATAAAATAGACTTAGTAAGGGGCTACGTCAATGCGGTAGATCATGAAAAAAAACAAGTTGTTCTAGAAAATGCTAGAGTAATAGGTTATGACAAACTTATTATAGCAACGGGTTCTAAACCCAACAAGTTTGGATGGCCTGGCCAAGACTTACATGGCGTTCAAGGTTTGTATTCTAAACAAGATTTAGATCTACTAGAAGTAAACGCGCCAAATAAAGATGTATGTAAAAGAGCGGTGATCGTTGGGGGAGGGCTTATCGGTATTGAAATGGCCGAGATGTTGCGAAGCAGAGATATTCCTGTTACTTTTCTGGTAAGAGAGAATAGTTTTTGGAATGGTGTTTTACCTTCTGGAGAATCTGCAATGATAAATGAACACATTTTAGAGCATCATATAGACCTTAGATTAGCAACCAATCTTAATGAAATTATTGCGGATGATCATGGTCGTGTAAAGGCGGTTACTACAGATAAGGGAGATACTATTGAATGTGATGTAGTGGGACTAACTGCTGGCGTATCGCCAAATGTAGGTTTCCTAGAAGGTTCTGGAATTGAATTGGGTCGTGGAGTAAAAGTAAACTCCTTCTTAGAAACTAATATTAAAGACATATACGCCATTGGTGACTGCGCAGAACAACACGAAGCTATTGGTAATCGTAGGCCCATTGAAGCGGTTTGGTATACGGGAAGAATGATGGGCGAAACTGTAGCGCAAACTATATGTGGCAATAAATTAGCATACAAACCAGGGCATTGGTTTAATTCTGCTAAATTTCTGGATATTGAATACCAAACCTACGGCTGGGTATTTAGTGAAAGAGGAATGAAAGAATTTGAAACACATTTTCATTGGCGCCATGCGCAAGAAAAAATATGTATCACGGTAGCTTTTGATTCTCAAAACAATAAATTCTTAGGAATCAACACTTTTGGCATTCGTATGCGTCACGAAATTTTTGACAGATGGTTAACAGAAGAAAAATCTGTAGACTACGTTATGGAGCACTTAAAGGATGCCAATTTTGATCCTGAATTTTTCAAAGTATACGAATCTCAAATTGTATCTAAATACAATTCGGATTTCAACAAATCTATCACTGTAAAAAAGAAAAGCCTTAAAAGAATATTTCAATCCAACTAATTCAATTATGAGTAATTACGATAAAAGTATGGCTTTAACCGGGCAGCCTCCGGTAGCCTTAAGTAAAAACCAAAAACTAGCTACTTTGCTAGGGGCTTTTGGTTTTATTGTTATACTATTGGCAGGCTTTAATGTTGATTTCCCCAATAAAGGACTATGGTTAAGTATTGCTCTTGGTGCTTTAAGCACAGGCATTATCTGGTTTTCTTGGGATCTATACGCCAACAAAGCACCTGGTATTAAGAATGACGGAGTATGGTTTAAATCCATCTCTAGCACAGGGCTTTGGGGATGGGTTGCAGGCATTGCAATGACCAGTTTTTACATTATACTCTATTTTTTTCCAGCCTACTTAGGCTTAGTCCAAAACGGGGATAACAAAGGTGTCATTGCGCTTTTTGATCCTTTAAGCAGACTCTTAAGCGGCAACCCTGCAAGTCAATGGTTTGTATACGGAACCTTGTATACTGTTGCCATATTGGCCTTTGGCATTAAATTTATGTGGAAATACCGTCACAACAGATATGAGCGTGTACGAACCGTGAGTGTTATGTTTTTTCAAACCGCTTTTGCATTCATTATTCCAGAAGTGATGTCGCGCCTTAATGGTAGTGCCGTTTTAGACAATGGCAAACTACCTTACTACGACCTTAAAAATATGTGGCCTTTGAACTACGGCAATTTTGAAAGTTACCGTATAAAGGATTTTTTAACCTCTGGTAATATTGGTCTTGCATTATTAGTATTTGGAGTGCTCACTATTTTTGTGATCTCACCTATCCTTACCTATAAGTACGGAAAACGTTGGTATTGTTCTTGGGTGTGTGGTTGTGGAGGCTTAGCAGAAACTGCTGGGGATTCCTTTAGACAGCTAAGTGATAAAAAAGTATCTGCTTGGAAAGTAGAGCGTTGGGTAATACATAGTGTTGTGGTATTTGTTACCTTAA
>CAZWVO010000344.1:0-3154 GCA_964637535.1 uncultured Flavobacteriaceae bacterium | reverse complement strand
ATAACTAATAATGAGTCCCGCAACTATCCAGCCCAAGGTGCCAAAAACGCGAACAAAAGAAAATTCCTTAGCGGGGTTTTTCATCTGGTTAAAAGACACCGAATTCACTAAGGCAAGCGTAGGCATGTATAGGATCATATAGCCTAAAACATAGGGGTAAAAAGTTGAAAAATCTGTAGTGCTATACATTAGGTATAGTAGTCCTGCGCCTAGAAGGTGCAATACCCCTAAAATACGTTCTGCATTAAAATAACGATCTGCAATTAACCCAATTATAAAAGGTGCTATGATGGCTCCCCAAGATTGGGTAGAAAATGCCGTTCCTATTTCGCCATCTGTTGCTCCTAAGTTATTTCCTAAAAACGTTCCTAGGGTAACAAACCAACCTCCCCAAATAAAAAATTCTAAAAACATCATCACAGAAAGCTGCGCCTGTACTCTCCCTTTCATATTTATATATGCTTATCTCTTGTAGTGAATATAATCCATTGGAAGTGGTGTTATCCCATGGTTCCTAAATTCTGCTGCTATCTGCGCTCTATGATGTGTAGAATGATTAATGATATGAAAAAGAATATCGAGCAAGGTACTTGTAAATAAGCGTCCTTCGGTATTTTCATAATCTATCATTTGTTCAAAATCATCTGCATTTGATGTAATTTCAAAAGAGCTGCGTTGGTTTTCATAGTGAATGTCTCCCCAATCCTTCAGTTTATGCAGTTGCCAAACGTCATAAACAGGTTGATTTCCTAAAATACGTGCATTCCATATATGATGTGCATTCAGAATATGGCTAAAAAGACGTATACACTGATCTGGAACCTCAGATAAACTTGTACATTCTTCAATATATTTTTTATTACAATAAAAATTGTAATCGAACAATTGGTTTAAAAAAACTTTCATCTGTTTTTAGTTCACCTTTTTAGCAGCACTTAGCAGTAATTCTTTAGTGGCCATAATGCCCGCTTCTTCTCCTATTTTATCTCCCTCATACTCTACACCAACAAAACCGGTATATCCAGCGTCTTTTACTATTTGAAGCATTTTTGTATAATCTATTTGGGTCTCATTCCCTTCCTCGTCAAAATCGTGAGATTTAGCACTTACTGCCTTAGCATGTACCATTAACTCTGTAACTCCTTTATAAAAATCGTACTGCTCTACACATGCAGAAGACCAATCATCTGGGTCTTCTTTTTGAATGCAGAAATTACCAAAATCAGGTAAGGTTCCACAGTTCTCCATTGCTACTTTATTCATTACTCCTGCAAGCAAAGCTCCATTAGAAGATAACCCTCCGTGGTTCTCTACAATAACATTAATATTTTTATCCTTGGCATAGGTAGCCAACTGACTTAGGCCATCTACAGCGCTATCAGTCCAGGCTTCTGGGTCATTACTTCCGCTAAGATTTACTCTTATAGCATGGCAACTCATAGCCGCTGCGGCATCTACCCATTTAAAATGATTCTCCACAGCAGCCTTACGCGCTGCTGCATCTGGGGTTGCCAAATCACCCTGGCCATCTATCATAATAAGCACATTTTGCATCCCATATTTTTCGCTTTCCGCATTACACTTTGCTACAAAAGCGTTCATAGCTTCTTCAGAATAATTAGCAGCTTCTAGCTCTTCTTTATATAACTGACTTACGTATTCCAATCCTGTGAAACCCCATTCCTTCGCTTTTTTTGCGAATGAATACGGGTCTGCACCTTCTTCTCTAATCATCCTATGCATTGACCATTGCGCCAATGAAAGTTTAAAAAAAGGAGCCGCCATCTCCGCTTTACTCTCGGTAGTGGGGTTCATTTCCGTCTCTTTTTTTACCTCTTTACACCCTGTCAATACAAATAATGTTAAGGCAAGGCTAAAAAGAACTGTCTTAGAAATAAATGTTGTTTTTTTCATTTTTAGAAATTTGGTTTTTAAGGAATCTGTAATTACTACAACGTTATAGTGCGACTATCCTAATAATGTCAGCGTTTAAATGTAGAAAATTAATTTTATATTTAATACATTTAACAAATAAACAATCCTTAATACATGAGTAAATTTTATTATAATGAAGAGCAAGATTCTTATGATGCTATTGTAGTAGGAACGGGCATTAGTGGAGGATGGGCTGCAAAAGAACTATGTGAGAATGGATTAAAAACCTTGGTGTTAGAACGAGGTAGAATGGTAACCCACATTAAAGACTATCCAACCAAAGATATGGATCCATGGGATTTTCCGAACAACGGAGAACCTACGCAAGAAGAATTGGCCAAGCAACTAAAACAAAACAGAACTGGGTATACTACCAAAAAGGCAAGTAGTCATTGGTTTGTTAATGATTTAGAACACCCTTATAACGAAACAAAACGTTTTGATTGGATGAGAGGTTATCATGTAGGAGGTAGATCTATTATGTGGGGTAGGCATAGCTACCGCTGGAGTGATATTGATTTTAAGGCAAATTTAAATGATGGCACTGCGGTAGATTGGCCCGTACGTTACAAAGATATTGCACCTTGGTATGATAAGGTGGAATCTTATATTGGGGTTACTGGTGAAAATTTAGGACTAGAACAACTACCAGATGGGCAATTTGAACCCATGATGGAACTTAACTGTGTAGAACAACATGTGCGAGATAAAGTAGCTGAAAATTTTGACGGAAGGGTAATTACAGCTGGCCGTGTAGCGCATATTAATAGTAGTAAAGAATTTGAAGGTCGTAGTCGATGTCAATTTCGTAACCGCTGTATTCGTGGATGTCCTTTTGGAGCTTATTTTAGTAGCAACTCTTCTACCTTACCTGCTGCAGAACGAACTGGAAATATGACGCTTAGAACGGATGCTATTGTACATGAAGTACTATATGACCCAGATACAAAACGCGCTACTGGAGTAAAGGTAATTGATAGACTTACCAAAGAGACTTTTGAGTATAAAGCCAAAGTAATTTTCCTCTGCGCTTCTTCCATAGCTTCTACAGCTATATTGATGCAATCTAAATCGGACCGTTTTCCAAATGGTTTAGGAAATGATTCTGATCAATTGGGGCGTAATGTTATGGATCATCATTTAAACGTGGGAGCTTCAGGAAAGTTTGATGGTTTTAAAGATAAATATTACAAAGGCAGGAAGCCCAATGGAATATATG
>CAZWVO010000343.1:0-3174 GCA_964637535.1 uncultured Flavobacteriaceae bacterium | reverse complement strand
TAGATTTTATGATGCATACACACGCTTGGCATGGTAAAGCACCAAATGATGAGCAATTGGCTACCGGGCTATCCCAAAATCCAGAAACCTTAGGAGACTACTAATGAAAGCCATATTACTTTTAGCTGCCTTACTCACTTGTTCTTTTTGTTTATCCCAAGAGATACGCTTTGAGGACGTAAAAGACAATACCTATGTGCTAGAGAATGCGTATCACTATGGGAATATAAGTGGTGTAGATACGGCATACCTTAAGATACAATTTACAGCGGGAAAATTTATGAAAATAGTATTTCCCGGAGAACGGCAATATGTTTTTATTGATGTAGAAGCTGGTTTTATGGCCATGAAAGATGGAGAGGAGGATCCGAGTTTGAAAAAATTTCATGAAGAAGAGACCTCTTACTTAGCTGAAAGTGCTACTGAGTTAAAAAAAGTAGATACGATTACCTTTAAAGGATATAACTGTGATGTGTATCATTTCTTTGATGGTACAGATTTGTTGGCTTTTTATATTGAACAGGGAGAAGGAACTTCTTTTAACGGTATATTGGCAAGCTTCTTCTCAGAAGTTAAGGGAATTCCTATTCGTGCTGCGAGCTTCCCTAAAGGAAGAATTATTGCGGGAATGGAATTAAAAGATGGCGCTCCAAAGGATTTGATTGAATTAATAGAAGCAAAAGAAAATTTAGAAATTAGTTTTACGCTAAAAACAAGCGAATGAAAAAATATACAGACGCAGGCAAGAATGATACCCGAAGCGGCTTTGGAGCCGGATTAGCAGAATTGGGAAGAACCAACCCTAACGTTGTTGCACTATGCGCAGATTTAATTGGTTCCTTGAAAATGAATCAATTTATTGACGAAAATCCCGATCGCTTTTTCCAAATTGGAATTGCAGAAGCCAATATGATGGGTATTGCTGCAGGTTTAACCATTGGAGGTAAAATTCCTTTTACAGGAACTTTCGCTAATTTTTCTACGGGGCGTGTATATGATCAAATTAGGCAGTCTATTGCCTATTCACATAAAAATGTGAAAATTTGTGCTTCGCATGCCGGTATTACCCTAGGAGAAGATGGAGCTACGCACCAAATTTTAGAAGATATTGGTCTTATGAAGATGCTTCCCGGAATGACCGTTATTAATCCCTGTGACTACAACCAAACTAAGGCAGCAACCCTAGCAATAGCGGATCATGACGGACCTGTATACTTGCGTTTTGGGCGTCCAAAAGTAGCTAATTTCACCCCAGCAAATCAGGCTTTTGAAATTGGAAAAGCGGTGCTCTTAAATGAAGGAACAGATGTTACTATTGTTGCCACTGGACACCTTGTTTGGGAGGCCCTAATAGCTGCGGAGAATCTAGAAAATCAAGGTATTTCTGCAGAAGTAATTAATATCCATACTATAAAACCCTTAGACGAAACCGCCATCCTAAACTCCGTTAAAAAAACAGGATGTATTGTTACCGCAGAGGAACATAACTATATGGGAGGTTTGGGAGAAAGCGTTGCCAGAACACTAGCTATACACCATCCAACTCCGCAGGCTTTTGTGGCCACTCAAGATACTTTTGGGGAAAGTGGTACTCCTGCGCAGCTTATGGAGAAATATGGTTTAAACAATAAAGCCATAGAAAAAGCCGTTTTGAATGTAATCAGCAAAAAGTGATGTTGGCATTGTTTTTGGAACACACTTTTGCATAAACAGAACACATTCATTATGAAAAAAACACTTCTACTTGTAGCGTGCGCTTTTATAAGCGTAACTGCATTTGCTCAAAAAGATTCTGGTTTTGGAATTAAAGCCGGTTTAAATTACAACAAAAATGGAGACCTCATTGGTGCAGTTGGTGATGCAGCTACCAATATTATTGAAGGCTCTAGTGGAAAAGTAGGTTTCCATGCGGGGGTCTTTGGAAAACTAGATCTTGGTACTTTTTATTTAAAACCAGAACTCGTTTACACACAAACGCAGAGTAGCTATGATATTGATGGAAACAGTAATACCTATGATATCTCTAAGTTAGACCTACCTGTACTCTTAGGATATGATATTATAGGCCCTGTTAATATTTTTGCAGGTCCTTCTTTTCAGTATATTTTAAATAACGATCTAGAAGATCTTACGGTAGCTAATGTAAATAATGAATTTACCATAGGGCTTAATGTAGGCGTTGGTGTTAATCTTGGTAATATTGGCTTGGATGTTCGATATGAAAGAGGTTTCTCGGAAAACGAAGCCAATTTTATTGGAAATAATATTACAAATATTGACGGTAGAGTAGATTCTAGACCGGAACAAATTATTTTTGGGGTTTCGTTTAAGTTATAACAAACTCTTTTAACAAATAAAAAAGCCCTAGCAGAAA
The DNA here is from genome assembly GCA_964637535.1 of uncultured Flavobacteriaceae bacterium. Lineage (GTDB taxonomy): Bacteria > Bacteroidota > Bacteroidia > Flavobacteriales > Flavobacteriaceae > CANMSI01. Next base: position 800 of record CAZWVO010000343.1, on the reverse strand, counting down.
ATGCTAGGGCTTTTTTTGTATTCTTACTTCCTTTTAAGACGACCAATTAGCTATCGCTATCCAAATAATCTGGAGTACCGTCCCCATCAGTATCCGGGTAAGGGAAAATTATATTTCCGTCATCATCACTTATCTCTTCTCTGGTTGGAATCCCGTCCGCATCGTCGTCAGGATCCAAGAAATTAACAAACCGAACAAGTATTCCTCTATCTTCTTCATCCTGTTCATCAGTATTATCATTGTATAAATAGCCATCCCCATTTAAATCTTCCATAATAGAAGGAATACCATCACCATCATGATCCGTTTGCTCTGTAGTAAATAAATCGACAGTGAAAATTAAAGGGCTGTATTGCGGTATAGATCCTTGTATGGCGTTAAAAAAACCAAGTCCAGAAGGGAAGATCATCATACCCACTCCGTAGTCTTCTACCTCAAAAGTACCATCTTCATTTACAACAGCTTGGCCTCCTCCTCTAAAGTTTACCATACCCTCTGTAAAACCTCTAGCTCCCATTTGAGGTGCCTGAATCTGAGAAAGGTCAAACCATATGGGGCTATTTAAAGCACTGTCAAAAGACGTACCATTTAAAAGACTTCCTTCATAACGTACAAAAGTAGAATCTGCCACAGACGGGCTCACTCCTGTACCTTCTCTAGCAACTAAATAGTAATAGGTATGGATGATGGTTTCATCTACCTCTAAACCAAATTCATCTCCAGAAGAAACACTAATCGTAGCAGACTCTACCTGATCTATTAAAGGTGTTTTTTCTACATTGTCGCCTTCAATGGTATCT
>CAZWVO010000342.1:0-3175 GCA_964637535.1 uncultured Flavobacteriaceae bacterium | reverse complement strand
GTATACTCCCTTGTAATTTTCTCCTTTAACCGCCGGCTTTGCGCTTTACGGACTTTGTCCGTTGCTTCTTTAAAGGTAGTAATACATTCTAGAAGAGCGGCTTCGGACAATACCTGAAACATAAAAGCTGTAGTAGTATCTAATACATCGGGTAAGCCACCCGCATTAGAAGCCATTATAGGAATGCCAAGCACACCAGCTTCAAATAATACATTAGGCATCCCGTCGTAGATAGAGGGTATAGCAATGCAATCGCAACTGAGGTAATTGGCAATGAGCTCACTTCTAGATTCTGGAGCCACAACCGAGTAGGGGACTTCTAGGGTTTTAAGCTGCCATTCCATTGCTGCTTCCAATTCTCCCACAATTCTGAGGTGTACCCTTGTTGCTAACTCCGATTTTAAAAGGGTATTAATAAAAAAAGAAAGCCCTTTTTTTTCTTTTAAATAACCTACTAAACCAATTACGGTAGTTGCTGCGGGCGCAAAACTGGTTCTCATTTTCTGAGCCAAAAGCTCATCCGATTTCAACACCGTCCAACTACTGCTATCAATAGCATTAGGCGTAAAAAACACCTGTTTATGGAGGTCCATTTGTAGAATACGCTTTACTTTTTCTTGACTTACGCAGGCAATGGCCGCCGCATTGCTTATGGCATAGAGGAGGTCCTGTTTCTTAGTAGAAAAGATGGCAGTATCAAAATCATTACCCCTAAGACATAGGAGGTAGGGTAGTGCGGCCCATTTGGCGAATAGTGGGACCCCTTTTAGGGCTAAATGACTCCCATAGGCCACAAAAACAGCCTCTTTAAGGGGCGTTGTCTTTTTAGACAAATAGGCCCATAACACATTTAAGGTATGCGCACTATCTTCAAAAACAGGTACTGTAGTGTAAGAACCACCTATATTGGCTTGCGTTGTAAAAGGTGGGTGCTTGTTGGTAAAATGATAAATGGCCACCTCGTGATGTTGCTGTAGGCTGCTAATAATACGATCACAGCTGCGCGACATACCCCCTTTGTTGGGTGGGTAATTTTCGGTAAACCAAAGTATCTTCATGCCTTAGCTGTAGTAAAACGTATCATCGGTATCTAATAGTCCGCCGTCTGTATTGGTTTCGTTAAAACCTGCAGCATCTCCTTCGGTCCAGGCGCCACTAGCGCCACCACCACCAAAACCGCCTCCTCCAAAACCGCCTTGGAAGGTACTATCATCAGCAGTAGTAGTTGTACCAGTAGTATCCATTGGTGCCGGAGTATAGGTGTCGTCTTGGTATAATTCCTCCTTTTTTTCTTCCGCATAGAGGTATTTTTCCCAATAACAATCTACACAGAGTTCAGCTGCATTGTGCATACGAAAATGCGTGGCGCAAATCTTCTTTTTACAGTTTTCACAGGTATTTGTAGCGGTACGCTCACAGTTCAGATTTAAAAAAACACCCGATTTTTGCTCACAATTCATAGGCACTGCTTAGGTTATTTGTGTTGCTTTAGGGACGATAACATTTTTTTGAAAAATAAACGCTAACATCTCCGAAAATATAGCGGGTTTTCGTTTTTGTTTTGCCGTTATTTTATTGGTTACCGAAAGCATTTTTTCTTTATGCTTAATTTTTATGATATGGTATCCGTTTTCTGTTCTGGAACTAATGGCGTAGGGGCGTTGAAAATCTTGTAAGCTTGTAGTATCCATAAGGTCATAAGCCACCGTACTTAGCTTTAGCGATAAAATATAATAGAACTTGTGTTTGCGTTTGGATTTTGTCTTGGTTTTCCCGCTTCTGCGTCTTTTGGTAGCCGTGGTTTTTAGAGCCATTTGATACAGGGAAGCACTGCAAAAACTATGGTCTTTAAACTGAATGTTGGCGGTATAGCGTTCCATTTGATACGCAGCATACCGTAAACCTCGTTTTTCCTTTAAACCCAGAAGGGCTAAATCCATAGCATGGTCTTTATCTTCAATACCGGCAATGTTGAGATCTACTGCGATTAGATTTTTTAAGGCATCGCCTTTAACGTCAATAATAAATTTTGCCAGATGATCAAAAGCATTAGGGTCTACATAGTCGCGCTTTTGCAAATGAATAAGACGGGCCCCAAAAACTACAAACATAAAAATAGTAAGGAAAAACATAAAAAATATCCAGCCGGGCGAATCTGGTTCTGTTTGCACAATTGCATAAACAAGCAACACAATTACAATAATGGGGATAAAAAAGACTAAACGAGTCCAAGAAAAACCTTCTCTATGCTTTTTTAAAACATGTTTTTTAAGAAACACCAACCAATATTCGCTAGGTCGCTTAGCACGAAAGCGTTTGTGTTTCGAAAACAACTTACCATCACGTTCTAGAGCTTGCTTAAACATAAGTTAGGGTACGATATAACGCTTTCATTTTAGCTTCTTGATCTTTCCAAAGATACTTTTCTTCAATTAACTTTTTGGCATTACGCCCTACTTTTTGAACAAGGTTTTCCTGTTCGTATAAGCTTCTTAGCTTTCTGCCTAACAATTGCGGTCTATCTGCAGGCACTAAAAAACCCGTTTTCCCGTCGCTAATTAAACATTCCGTTACCGGAAGTTTAGACGCTACCACAGGGGTGGCATAACTCATAGATTCTAATACTTTTAAGGGGTTACATCCTTGAATAATATTACGGTTACAAGCGGCTAGGGGTGCTACACTTAAAAAAGCCTCTTGTATTATTAAGGCAAGTTGTTCTTTATCTAACTCATAGTACCAGTCTATCCGATCTAGAATACCTAGGTCTTCTGCTAGGGTATGGTAGATGGCAATGCGTTTTTGTGGCACAGAAGCACAGAGTACCAGCCTAAGATCAAGGTCTTTAAGTTCTTTAAAAGCCTTAAAAAGGGTTTTTATTCCCTGCCATTTTTGAAAAGCGCCAAAGTAAAGGATATAGGGACTGGTTTGCTGTTGTGAAAGGGGAGTAGGCTGGTATTGGGTTACGCCGTTAGGCACAATAGTTATTTTGTCTTTAGGGGCATCAAAACTAGTAATAATAAACTGCTTGGTAACCGTAGAGGGGGTAATAATGCTGGTACAATGGTGAATGCAATGGTGTTCTAGTTGTTTTATTTTTTGAAGCACGGTACTGCTCACACTAGGATACCTATTGTGTAGTTCTCAATGTGCTATTTCGTTAACCTCATACACG
>CAZWVO010000341.1:0-3176 GCA_964637535.1 uncultured Flavobacteriaceae bacterium | reverse complement strand
TTATATAACGCATTTCTTGTGGGTTTAGTTTTTCCATTAAACCGATTACCCGTGTTTTAAATTTTTCTTCTTTCAATAAGCGTACTAACGTTGTTCGTGCATAATTTTTAAATTGCCACTGATGGTGCTGCGTGGCATTAATTAAATCCAATATACTTTGATCCGTAAAATCAAAAACCTCCGTCAGGTATTGAAATGCTCCTTGCCGTACATCAAAATGATTCAAAGTTCCAGTATACCCAGATAATTCTTTGTAATAATCTTGTGTTTTTTCTACTTCATAGCTATCGGTAAGAATTGCTAAGGTTAACCATACTATTCTAAGGCTCTTATTCTTTAATCCTTGTACCGAACTGGTTTTTGCTAAATATTTATTTCGATCTTCAGGAAATGAACTCCACAGTTTCAGTAAGGCATTTTCCTTGGTAACATAACTTTGGTCGTTCAATAGGCTTTCAAACTTACTTTTTAAAGTTATGGGTATTTTTTGAAATGAAGTTGCCAATGCCTGCCTTACTTTAATTTGGTCTGTATCAAAAGTACTTTCCAGAAAATCATGATCTAAAACCTCAAAAAATTCATTAATAATTTGAGCCTTAAACGCTGTGGAAGAAGTATTGTTATAATAGGATGGATAATCCACGGTACTGCCATCAGCCGCTGACTCCTTATAGAGTTGAAATAAGGAGGTTAAAGAAGGACTATACACTGCCAATGCTCGGAATACATCATCTGCAGGGAACGTTTTACCGGTTAACCACACTTTTTTAAAGTTGCTTAGTTCTTTACCGCTAGCTTTTTCTACCGCTGTAATAAAACTATTTACGGTTACATTTTTATACTTATACTGTTTCAGGTAATGCTTCACCCCTTCTTTAAAGGCGGGCGCTCCTACTTCTTCTTTAAGCATAAATAGCGCTATTGCTCCTTTTTCATAAAAGGTAAGACTACTGGCCTTAGGATTGGTTAAATACTCCCCTTTCCCATCTGAAGACATTTGTTCTAAAGCCACAGCGGAATGGTATAGTTTCCAATAGAAATAATCTGTTCCAAAAATTTCTTTTTCTGCCAAGTAGGCGTAGTAGGTTGCAAAGCCTTCATGTAGCCAATGGTGACTAGCATCTACCTCCGTAACCAAGTCTCCAAACCATTGATGTGCAAGTTCATGAGCATTAATATTCACATAATTCTGATCTACAAAACCAATAGAATCAACCACATACGCATCGGAAAAAAGAGTAGTTCCAGTATTTTCCATACCCGCATATAGAAAATCACGAACGGGTACTTGCTTATAATTTTGCCAAGGATATGGTACCCCTATTTCGTGTTCTAAAAAATCAAAAATCTGTTTGCTATACCGGAATGTAGGCTCTATTCTGATGCTATCTTCTGGATAGCTATACAACTGCAGCGGTATACCCGAAGCTGATACGCGGTCTGTTCTTGTATATTTTCCAATAGCAAATGCTAAAAGATAACTACTCATAGGATGTTGCATATCAAAATGCCAACTATTTAAACCCTTTTCTAGTGTATTTCTTTCTTTAAGCACACCATTAGATAATACGGTATAGTCTTCCTTAAAAAAAAGGGTAACATCAAATTCCACTTTCTCATTCATATCATCAAAGCTAGGAAGCCAATGACTTGTATATTTTCCTTGGCCTTGCGTCCATATTTGATCATTATCGGGATCTTCATCTTCCCAACCTAGAAAATAGACCGTTTGCTTAGGTTTGGTTTCATATGCTATTTCAACAGTATGCCGAGTAGACGCTTTAAATCTTTTTTTTATAATAAGCCTATTATTATCATAGGCATACTTTATTTTTTTTCCTCCTAAAGTTACGGACGCTAATTCCATATTTTTAGCATCTAGGAAAATAGAATCTACCTGCTTTTTTACCTTAAAATTATAAGCTACATTTCCTGTAACTTTCTTTTCGATCGGATTTAAGTTAATAGTAACTTGAGCGTGAATGAAATCTACCTTTTCTTGATGTTGCCCAACACATATGACAGTGCAGCACCCAAAAAAAATAGCCAGTATTATTCGCATATAAGGAGGATTACAAAAGCTAGACCAAAATAAGCATTTTATAGGGTTGCAGTTGTATTTACTAAGGCTTATTTTAGTCGCATGAAGCCTAACTTTCTGCAAACTCCTATTACATATCTTAAGGGTGTAGGTCCTAACCGGGCTGAAGCATTGCAGTCCGAACTAGGAATATTCACCTATCAGGATCTTATTAATTTTTTTCCAAATAGATATCTAGATAAAACCAAATACCATAAGATAGGGCAACTACAGCGTACGGGATCAGAAGTACAAATCATAGGTAAAATTGTACACTTAAAAACAGTAGAACAAAAAAAAGGCAAAAGATTAGTAGCCACTTTTATAGATGATACCGGTGAAATGGAATTGGTATGGTTTAGAGCTCAAAAATGGATTAAAGAGAACGTAAAAATCAATACGCCTTATGTGCTTTTTGGAAAAACCAACTGGTACAACGGTAGCTTTTCTATGCCTCATCCAGACATGGAACTACTGGCCGTGCATGAACAAGGAGTCCGAATAGCAATGCAACCCATTTATCCCTCTACAGAAAAATTAAGTAACAAGGGTATAACCAATAGAGTGGTGCGTAAAATGATGCAACAACTTTTTATGGAAACCCAAGGGAATTTTATGGAAACACTCTCCCCTAACCTACTAGATTCCTTAAAATTAATTGCGAAGAGCGAAGCGCTTCTTAACATTCATTTTCCCAAAAGTCAAGCCCTTTTAGCACAGGCTCAGTTTAGGTTGAAATTTGAAGAGTTATTTTATATTCAGTTACAGCTTATTGCGAAAAACATCAGGCATAAAAAAAAGATAAAAGGTTTTCCCTTTAAACAGGTAGGAACCTTATTTAATCAATTTTATAAAGAGCACCTTCCTTTTGAACTCACTGGGGCACAAAAAAGAGTATTGAAAGAAATTCGTTCAGATTTGGGTAGTAATGCCCAAATGAATAGACTGCTACAGGGTGATGTAGGTTCTGGAAAAACTATAGTAGCGTTAATGACAATGCTTTTGGCAATAGATAATGATTTTCAGGCGTGTTTGGTGGCGCCTACTGAAATTCTAGCGAACCAGCATTATGATGGGGTTTCAAAGCTATTGGGAG
>CAZWVO010000340.1:0-3190 GCA_964637535.1 uncultured Flavobacteriaceae bacterium | reverse complement strand
GGAGGTAAGGTTACCTCCCAAGGTGCAGAGGATACCTATAATGCCTTAAATAAATACGCGCGTAACCTGAATCAATTGGTAGATGATGGAAAGCTAGACCCCGTTATTGGTAGGGATGAAGAAATACGACGCATACTTCAAATTTTATCCAGAAGAACTAAAAACAATCCTATGCTTGTGGGAGAACCTGGGGTTGGTAAAACTGCTATTGCAGAGGGTTTAGCGCATAGAATTGTACAAGAAGACGTTCCAGAAAATCTTAAGGATAAAACCATTTATTCCTTGGATATGGGGGCTTTAATTGCCGGTGCTAAATATAAAGGGGAGTTTGAAGAACGATTAAAAGCAGTAATTAAAGAAGTTATTGGAGGAGATGGCACCATTGTTTTATTTATAGACGAAATACACACCTTGGTTGGAGCAGGTGGTGGTGAAGGCGCCATGGATGCAGCCAATATTTTGAAGCCAGCTCTGGCTCGTGGAGAATTACGTGCCATTGGAGCTACCACCTTGGATGAATATCAAAAATACTTTGAAAAAGATAAGGCCTTAGAACGCAGGTTTCAAAAAGTAGTAGTAGACGAACCCGACACAGAAAGTGCTATTTCTATTTTACGTGGAATTAAGGATAAATATGAAGCGCATCATAAAGTACGTATTAAGGACGAGGCTGTTATTGCTGCGGTAACACTTTCTGAACGCTATATTACCAATAGATTCTTACCAGATAAAGCCATTGATCTAATGGATGAAGCAGCAGCTAAACTCCGCATGGAAATTAATTCTAAACCTGAAGAATTAGATGCGTTAGATCGTAAAATAATGCAGCTAGAAATTGAGATAGAAGCAATTAAGCGGGAAGATGATACAACCAAGTTAAAGACACTTAATGTAGAGTTAGCAAACGTAAGAGAAGAACGAAATGAAATTTTTGCGCAGTGGGAAAGTGAAAAAACAGTGGTAGATCAAATTCAAAAAAATAAACAAGACATTGAAGAATACAAATTAGAAGCTGATAGAGCAGAACGAAACGGGGATTATGGTACAGTGGCCGAGTTACGCTACGGAAAAATTAAGGAGGCGCAACAACATTTAGACCATTTACAAGAAGAATTAGAAACGCAACAGATAAAAGGCACGCTAATTAAAGAAGAAGTTACTAGAGAAGATATTGCAGAGGTAGTGGCAAAATGGACCGGGATTCCCGTAACCAAAATGATGCAAAGTGAACGGGAAAAACTCCTAGAGCTCGAACAAGTACTCCAAAAGCGCGTTGTAGGGCAAATAGAGGCCATAACGGCAGTTTCTGATGCCATAAGAAGAAGTAGAGCTGGCTTGCAAGATGCTAGACGTCCAATTGGTTCCTTTCTATTTCTGGGTACTACAGGAGTAGGTAAAACAGAACTCGCCAAAACTTTGGCTGCGTATTTATTTGATGATGAAAACGCTATGACCAGAATTGATATGAGCGAATATCAGGAGCGTCATGCAGTAAGCAGACTGGTAGGAGCTCCTCCAGGATACGTAGGCTATGATGAAGGAGGGCAGCTTACCGAAGCAGTACGCAGACGCCCCTACTCTGTGATATTGTTAGATGAAATTGAGAAAGCCCATCCGGATACTTTTAACGTATTACTTCAGGTCTTAGATGAAGGAAGGCTTACAGATAATAAGGGAAGAGTAGCCGATTTTAGGAACGCCATTATTATAATGACCAGTAATATGGGAAGTCATTTGATTCAAGAACAATTTGAGAAAACAGAAGACCTGCAACCTGCTGGAGAAATGGCGCAAGTTGAGGTCATGGCCTTACTTCAAAAAGCCATCAGGCCAGAATTCCTTAATAGAATTGACGATATTATTATGTTTACCCCGCTAAACAAGGAACACATTAGTAAAATTGTAGCCCTACAACTGGGACAATTGAAGAAATTACTAGCAAAACAAAACATTACTATTGATGCTACAGATGAGGCTATTGCCTATTTAGCAAAAAAAGGTTTCGATCCACAATACGGAGCAAGACCCATAAAAAGAGTGATCCAAAAAGAAGTACTTAACGCGCTTTCAAAAGAATTACTTGGTGGAGCTTTAAAAGTAGATAGTATGGTTTTAATAGACTCTTTTGATCAGAAGTTAGTCTTTAGAAACCAAGGAGAATTGATTAAATAATGCTTTAAAATTAAGGTTTAAGACATTTCTATGTAGGAAATGTCTTTTTTTCTAAAAATATATACCATGCAGTATATAGATTTTTTATATTCGTATAAAATAGAAGGGCATGACTACCAAAGCTGAACGAACCACCGCTTTTATTATAGAAACCGTAGCCCCCATCTTTAACAAGCATGGGTATGTGGGTACCAGTATGAGTCACCTTACGGAAGCTACCGGATTAACAAAAGGTGCCTTGTATGGTAATTTTGAAAACAAAGAAGCGCTGGCCCTCTCTGCCTTTGAATACAATAGCAAAATGTTACTAGAAGCTATTGATGAACATCTGAGCATGCCGGGTACCGCTATTGACAAAATATTTGCGTTAACCAGTTTTTACCGCCATTACGATGAGTTTACTTCGGAAGTAGGTGGTTGCCCTGTACTCAATGTTGGTGTAGATGCGAAATACAATAATACCCTTTTAGCAGCTGCCGTAAAGGAAACGGCTAAAATTATTGAAGGAAAAATTGCTTTGGTTTTAGAAAACGGAGTAAACAACAGAGAACTCAAAATTCCTATTCCCCCATTGCAGTTTGCGAAACAACTCTATACCATGCTTCAGGGTGCAGTTGCTATGACTACTATTTCTGGAGATCGGAAATATTTGCTGAACACCATTGCGTACTTAGATCAATTAATTAATAAGGAGATTAAAAATTAAGCAGTGATATACTATAATTAGCTATTTTTAGTTAAGTAATACACAGCCACTTAATATCACAAGCCATGAAAACCGCTAAATTTTTATTTGTTGTTTTATTTATTGCATCTCTTATGAGCTGCAATGAAGAAGAAAAATCGAATACCGAGGATAACAGTAATGCTGAAATATCTACATTTTATTTTATTAGACATGCCGAAAAAGACAGATCGGATAGTGCAAATTCGGATCCTGAACTTACCCAAGATGGATTAGGTCGTGCCATGCTTTGGGCAACAGTTTTGGATTACACCACACTTGATGCCATATACA
>CAZWVO010000339.1:0-3193 GCA_964637535.1 uncultured Flavobacteriaceae bacterium | reverse complement strand
GAAGAGTCTATCCATTTGGCGCTAATAATACGGTAGCCGTAGTTCGATTGTAAAGAAATCGCATTAGGACAGTTTTTGTTGTGCACCTTAATACCTTCATTAACACTAACAAAACCAAACACATCGTCTCCGGGAATAGGATTGCAACATTGCGACAGTTTATAATTTAATTTTTCTTCCTCCTTTCCAAAAACCAGTACATCGTACTTCGCAGTAACCTCTTCCTTATCTATGTTTTCTGGAGTAGGGTTTTTGCGAATTCGATTCTTGAAAAAATTAATAAACGCATTGTGGTAAGAAGATGCGAAATCCTTAAGCATCTGGTTATCTATTGCTCCAATACCTACCCTATAAAAAAGGTCTAAACTCGTTTTTAACTTAAAGTAGACTACCATTTTATTAATGGTATCGTCGTTTAACGTAATTTTCTGAGATTTTAGTTTTCTACGCAGAATCTCTTTTCCATCCATTCCAATGGATTTTTGTTCTTCGCGTAGGGACGACTTTATTTTGGCACGTGCTCTTCCTGTAGTGGCATAATCTAGCCAACTTTGACTGGGTTTCGCATTATCTGATGTAATAATCTCTACCTGATCTCCGCTATTTAGTTTGGTATTTAAAGGAACTAATTTTCCATTTACCTTTGAGCCTCGGGTACGCATTCCTACTTCAGTATGTATGAAAAATGCAAAATCTAAGGGAGTGGCACCTTTTGGCAACGATTTTAATTCTCCCTGTGGGGTAAAAACAAAAATTTCTTTGGAATATAAATTCAGTTTAAACTCTTCTACAAAATCTACCGCATTGGTATTGGCATTTTCTAAGGCTTCTTGCAAACGGTTCAACCAGATTTCTATACCCTGCTCTTTTTGAGACCCATGCTTATATTTAAAATGAGCAGCATATCCTTTTTCTGCAATTTCATGCATACGTTCACTACGTATCTGGACTTCTACCCATTTCCCTTCCGGTCCCATAACCGTAATGTGCAGCGCCTCATAACCTGTAGATTTTGGCGAAGTAATCCAATCTCGCAAGCGTATGGGGTTAGGGGTAAAATGATCAGTTACAATGGAATATATTTTCCACGCTAAGAACTTTTCATTTTGCCGGTCCGATTTGTAGATAATACGAATAGCAAACTTGTCATATATTTCATCATAGGTGACATTCTGAGCAACCATTTTGTTGCGAATAGAGAAGGTAGATTTCATTCTCCCCTTAATGGTATAGTTCAGTTTCTCCTTGTCTAATGTATCTCTAATGATATTGGTGAAATCATCGATATAGGCTTGTTGTTCTTCCTTTGTTTCTTCAATTTTCTCCTGAATATCATTGTACACTTCAGGTTCTGTATACTTCAGACTTAAATCTTCTAACTCTGTTTTAATATTATAGAGTCCAATTCTGTGGGCTAGGGGGGCATAGATATATAAGGTTTCGGAAGAAATCCTAACCTGCTTATGCTCCGGCATAGCATCCATAGTGAGCATATTGTGATATCGATCTGCAATTTTTATAATAATTACCCGTACATCATCATGAAGCGTAAGCAGCATTTTTCTAAAATTCTCTGCTTGCTGGGATATATTCATATCCTTTTTTAAGTGCGCTATCTTGGTAAGACCATCTACAATACGCGCTACCGTTTCGCCAAACATTTGTTCAATGTCATCAAGCGTATATTCGGTGTCTTCAACAACATCATGAAGTAGGGCAGAGGCAATAGATACAGCATCCAAACCAATTTCAGAGGCTACAATTTTAGCTACCGCTATAGGATGAAAAATATAGGCTTCGCCAGATTTTCTTCTTTGCGTTTTATGAGCGTCTACGGCCACATCAAAAGCGGAGCGTATCAGTTTCTTATCCGCTGCAGTAAGGGTCTGATAACTAATACGTAGCAACTCCTTGTATTGCTTTGCAATTTCTTTATTTTCCTTTTCAATGGCAGCTTCCGTCATACTGGATTAAATTTAGCACATCCTATACGAATCAACAAAAATTATGCCTTTAAGTTCTTAATACGATTAATAAGAGTGGGGTGAGAGTAGTGCATAAATACATAAGCGGGATGGGGAGTAAGATTACTTAAACTGTTTTTTGACAATTTTTTTAGGGAGGTAATGAGCGGCAGCGCTTTAAACGTGGTCTTTGCATAATTATCTGCTTGATATTCAAATTTTCTAGAAAAATAATTCATAATTAAGCCAGTAAGCTCCGAAATAGGACTGTACAAGATGCCAAAACCAATAAGGGCTGTATGAAATCCATGTTGACCTACACCAATAGCTAAGGATACTTCTTCATAATTTACAAAAAGCGATAGGATAAAGAGTGTAAATCCTGTTAGTAGAATAGAAGAAAAGAGATTAAATATGATGTGTTTGCGTTTGTAGTGCCCTACCTCATGAGCTAATACAGCTACAATTTCTTCTTCCTCTAAATCATTAATTAAGGTGTCAAACAGGGTTACTCTTTTTTGTTTTCCAAAACCCGAAAAATAGGCATTCGCTTTAGTAGAGCGTTTTGACCCATCAATAACAAAAATGTGTTGCAGTTCAAAACCTACTTTTTGGGCATAGGTTTGTATTTTTTCTTTTAAACTTCCATCTTCTAAAGGCGTTTGTTTGTTAAATAAAGGAACGATAAGTTTACTGTAAAACAAATTCATTACGATACTAAAAATGGCTATTACAACCCAAGCATATATCCAGAAATGAGTTCCTGCCCATTCAAAAAACCAAAGTACTAGGGTAAGTATTCCTCCACCTAACACCGCAGTCATCATCCAGCCTTTAAGTTTGTCTAAAAAGAAAGTAAATTTGGTTGTTTTGTTAAACCCAAATTGTTCCTCAATGACAAAGGTATGGTAGTACGAAAAAGGGGTAGTAATAATATCACTACCAATCATTATAATTCCAAAAAAGATAAGCGCTACTACAATTGGGTTTTCTGTAAAGCTTCTGGCTAGAGTATCTACCCATCCAAAACCTCCAAAAATTAGAAACCCCAAGGTAAGCGCTAAGGAAAAGAAGGAAGACCATAGACCAAACCGATAATTTCTTTTTTTATACGCTTGCGATTTTTGATACTCGGTTTCATTGTAAACATCCTGCAATTCTTGTGGTACAGGATCCTGAAAACTTCTGGAGTTTAAGTAATCCAATACCGTTTCTAGTACAAACTGAAG
>CAZWVO010000338.1:0-3211 GCA_964637535.1 uncultured Flavobacteriaceae bacterium | reverse complement strand
TCATTATAGGTGTAGGTTCTTTCTATGTCCTTACTTTCTCCCTTTTGGTACAATATCTCTGCTCTTATGGCTTTGAGGCCAGATACACCCTGTAAGCCTTCCAACTCTACAATTTCTATATTGTTGGTAAAATAGCCTTTAGACTTTAAAAAGGTAATGTATCTCAGGTACTCTAACTCATCTTTCTTTTGAGAGTACACAATAGCAAGTTTTCCCGTTTGCGTTAACCGTTCTTTAGTACCCTTAATATACGACTTGTCTATTCGTTTCTTAATGATTTCATATCGGGCATTGTATGTACCGTCAACATCAAACTGTTTTTCATCCATTCTAAACCTAATGGAAAGTGAAGTATTATATACCAAAATCAATGAGGCAACATCTAATTTTATGGGAAGATTTGGCTTAAGATTGTAATACTCATTCTCCATTTCGCACATTACTTGTAACTGCCAAAGCCTAAGATTATTAAGATACAGTGGATTAAAATTTCTGTCTTCTGCAATTGCTGCTCCAATATACAAGTTATGTTCTACGCCATCTGTCTTATACCGCTCAAAATAATGCGGAAACATCTCTTGAGCCTCTACTTGTTTCTGATCTATTACCGCAACCAACTTCTTATTAATCTGCATTACACTATTATCATAGTTACGCCGGTGATCGTAATAGGATTCTGTGCTCTCATCTATAGCAGCTTCATAGGTTTTTATTAAAGCACTTAAATCTTTATTTTCCTTTTTTAAATGTTTTAAAACAGGCCTTATTTCTTCCTTAACAAAATCAAAAATAGCTTGCTCACTATTGGTATAAAGCACTTCTTTAATATTGTTTATGTGTTTGCCAATCCTAAATAACAACTCTTCGTAGATAGGCAGTTGATATATCTTATTGGCTTCGGCTATAATTTTACTTATCTCAGAAAGCTGAATCATTAAGTCACGCTGAATAGCCTTATTTCTAGCCTTAGAAGAATCTTTAATATCTATTTGCCCATAGAGCGGATACACATCCTTAAAAACAATTTCTTTAAAAGATGGCTGTCTTCCCTCCAAATCATCAATAATAAAACGCTTGGCTTCTTCTTGAAACCTCCAATATACAGATGCATGAACAGAGGTACATTCGTTCTGTATAATAGCGTCTATTAGATTTTCTTCTTCTGCTTTAGACCGCAATACTGCAGAAACAATATAGGGCATTACATCGGCTAACTTAGTGGCGTTTATGCTATTGAGTTCATTACGGTTAGGAGATACCAATTCTAGCACTCCTAAGAGTCCATTTTCATCTGCAATTGGGGCAAAAATAGCACTTTTAATGCCTTGTTCATGTAAACTCTTATACGGTGCAGAACCTCCAGAAAGCTTGTAGTACTTGGCTACATTAGTAATGGTAAAATACGTGTTACTTTCCAGTAAATTATGATAAGAGCCTGAGCATAAAACCGCATCACAAGAAGCGCTATCGCTATGCTGGAGTATAAAACTTTCAATACCCTTTCCGTACACTCTTTGGAATTGATCTTCTTTGGCATCGTAAGTGACAAAGCCAACCCTAATATCATTTAAATTAAAGAGCGATTTAAAGGTTTCTTGCAAGTGATCTATAAACGTGTCATCGCCACGTTTGTTATTTTCAATTAGGCTCGATTTAATTTCCGATATCGCATGTTCCGCAGTAACATCGAACATATTAGAGATTACAAACCCCCTTGATATAAAACTCCCAGGAGGAATTTTTTCCTTCCAAAGCTCAAGATTATTAGAATTTTCCAGTAGTTCGTCTACATCGTCTTGCGTTAACTTCTTAGGGGTTCCCTTGGGAATAATTTGCATGAAATCTGCATTGTATAAAATACGGTAATGTCTCATTACCCCATTAGCATCTGGAATATCATAAAACAATGGGCGTTTAAAATCCAAATGAAAACCATAGTAATAGTTTAAAATTACTGTGGCAGCCATAATGTAATTTGCTCCCTCTTCTTGGTTTCTTATTTTGAGTTCAAAATCCTTTCCTGCAGCTGCTATAATGTTATTAAAACGTTCCGAGCTATTAAATACAATATTGTGATACGGTACAGATGCAGCCTTTATTTCATTGTGCGTTAAGATTGGAGAAAAGGTATCGCTAAGAATAAGCTTAATAATATCTTTATGCGTATCCAGTAAGGAAAAATCACTAAAACCTTCTCTAAGTACCGGAAAAGGTGCCTGCGCATCTAGGATAAACCTTGCCTTAGCAGCTACAGCTTTATCCGTGCTTTTAGCCATATCATCGTAACGTTCCAATAACGTATCAAAACTGAAATGCTGTTCTAAGGGCATTTCTTCCTCTTCTGGCGTAATCATATCCCTGTTTGTCGTTGTTTATACGTTAAATTTACAAAGGATGATTGAATAATTTTGTTAAAAGAAACCTTATGGTTATTATTCTTTTTTAAGATATTTATAGAAATTTAGACCATGTCTTCTAGTTTCAGATTAACAAGAGCGTACAAAAATGCCAAAGTGGTTTCTTTTGACAATACTTCAAAGTTTATTCTCTTTAGTGATTGTCATCGTGGAGATAATAGTTTTGCCGATGATTTTGCGAATAACAGAAATATCTATTTTCACGCGCTAAAGCATTATTACCAAGAAGGGTTTACGTACTGTGAGCTGGGTGATGGTGATGAACTATGGGAAAACCTTTCCTTTGAACCCATTTTATTGGCGCACAAAAACGTATATATGCTTATGAATTTATTTCATCAGCAGAATCGATTACATCTACTTTGGGGGAATCATGATATGGTATATCGTAACCCTAGCGTTGTAAAAAAACACCTGCACTCCTATTTTGACCCTAGAGACGGAAGAGAAGAAGCGCTATTAGACGGTGTAGAGTATCATGAAGGCTTGGTCTTAAAACACACTTCCACGGGGCAAGAAATTTTTATGGCTCACGGGCATCAGGCCGATTTTATGAATTACCACGGCTGGCGAATTAATCGGTTTTTGGTTCGGGTACTTTGGAAGCCATTACAGGTAGTAGGCATCTCCGACCCTACTAGTCCAGCACGTAATTTTAAAGAACTGATAAAAATTGAAAGACGAATAAAAAAGTGGGTGGCTGCAAACAACAACCTCATGACAATTATTGGGCATACCCACCGACCGCGTTTTCCAGAACCTGGCGATCTCGCTTTTTTTAATGATGGTAGCTG
>CAZWVO010000337.1:0-3219 GCA_964637535.1 uncultured Flavobacteriaceae bacterium | reverse complement strand
ATTTTCATTCTTGAATGCAGACAAACAGAACTGATATAATCTTGTGTTACTAGGGGAGTTACAAAGTGTAAAGAGATTTAAAATGTACTACTTTTTGCTCCCATTTTAAAGCTACACGAATGCAGATTACGAAAGAGCAGATAGACGATTTAAATGCTGTTGTAAAGGTTGCCATTACAAAAGAAGACTATAAGGATAAGGTAGATACCATTCTTAAAGATTACAGAAAACAAGCCAATATCCCTGGTTTTAGAAAAGGACAGGTTCCCATGGGACTTATCAAAAAACAATATGGAAAGGCTGTTTTAGTAGATGAGGTGAACAAACTCTTACAAGACAATCTCAACAAATACCTTACTGAAGAAAAATTAGACGTCCTTGGCAATCCGCTTCCGAGACAAAGAGATAATTTTGATTGGGATGCAGAAGAGTTTGACTTTGAATTTGAACTTGGACTTGCCCCTAGTTTTGAGGTTGCTTTAAAATCTAAAAAAGCCATTACCCAATATCGTATTGTTGCAGACAAGAAGATGATAGATGAGCAAATAGACCGTATTAGAAAGCAGTATGGGAAATTGGTAAACAAAACCGAAGTAGGTAAAAAAGATGAGGTTTCTGGAGTTTTTAAAAATGAAGCGGAAGAAATAGAACACAAAACTACTATTGAGCTTGATAAAATTAAGAGTAAAAAAGCTGTGGACAGCCTCTTAAAAAAGAAAGCTGGCGATACGGTTACGCTAAAGACAAAAGGTCTTTTTAAAGAAGATTATTTATTGCCCGCTGCTTTGGGGATTGATAAAGACAAAGCAGCGAAACTCAACATAGAAGTTAGCTTTACTATTGAAGAAATTAACGAAAGGGAGCCTGCGGCCTTGGATCAGGAATTATTTGATAAGCTTTTTGGAAAAGACACGGTAAACTCTGTTAAAGAGCTGGAAACTCGGATTAAAGAAGATTCTGAAAAGCAGTTTGAACAACAAGCAGATCAGAAATTATTAAACGATGTTACCGAGCATTTCATTGCCAACACCAAGTTTGATTTACCTACTGAATTCCTTAAAAAATGGATTCAGATGACAGGTGAAAATCCGCTTACCGAAGAAGAAGCTAATGAAGAGTATGAGAAATCTGAAAAAGGATTGCGCTATCAACTCATAGAAGGTAAAATTATTTCTGAAAATAATTTACAGGTACAATTTGAAGAATTAAAAGAATTTGCAAAAGGTTTTATTAAATCTCAAATGGCGCAATACGGACAATTAAACCCTCAGGAAGAAGAGCTCGATACTATTGCAACAAGAGTATTGTCTAATCAGGACGAAGTAAAACGTTTATCGGAACAATTGATGAGTCAAAAATTACTTGGCTTGTATAAAGAAAAAGCTAACCTTAAGGTAAAAGAGGTTACTTACGAAAACTTTGTCAAAGAAGTATACGGGTAGTATCCGAACAAAATATTAAGTATATTTACGGTGCCGAAGTACTTAACCTCGGCACCTTTTTTTTAAAGAAAACTATCGAAAAATCTTATGGATTACGGAAAAGAATTTAAAAACTACGCTATTAACCATGCTGGTATTAACAGCATGTATTACGATAGTATTATAAGCAGCATGTATCCTGTAGGGATGACTCCTAATATTATAGAAGAACGTCAGATGAACATTGCCATCTTTGATGTTTTCTCTCGACTTATGATGGATCGCATCATTTTTCTAGGAACAGGAATCAATGATCAGGTAGCTAATATTGTGCAGGCGCAACTCCTTTTTTTAGAAAGTGCAGATGCCAGTAAAGACATTCAAATTTATATCAACTCTCCTGGAGGCAGTGTTTATGCAGGCCTGGGAATCTATGATACCATGCAATTTATTAAGCCAGATGTAGCCACCATTTGTACGGGCATGGCCGCTTCTATGGGTGCGGTTTTACTCTGTGCTGGAGAAGATGGGAAAAGAAGTGGGCTAACGCATTCTAGAGTAATGATACATCAACCCTTATCTGGTGCTCAAGGGCAAGCTAGCGATATAGAAATAGCGGCAAAAGAAGTGCTAAAAATTAAGGATGAATTATATCAAATAATTTCTAAACATTCTGGGCAGTCATTTGACAAAGTACATGCAGATAGTGATAGAGATTATTGGATGAAAGCTGATGAAGCTAAGGCCTATGGTATGATTGATGAAATCTTAGTAAGGGAAAAGAACTAAATTCGACTAAATTCACCTCAAAACCTTAAGTTTTTTTGTAACCTACAAACCAAAATGGTAATTGTTACGTTATAAAAGTTGAAAGTTAAACCATATGGCAAAGGAAAATTTAGAATGTTCTTTTTGTGGTAGAAAAAAACCAGAGACCAATTTATTAATTGCTGGTCTAGATGCGCACATCTGCGACAGATGTATTGAGCAAGCGCATGGTATAGTTGCTGAAGAATCTCGACAATCTAAAAATCAGGATTTGTCGTCAGAACTGGTCCTTAAAAAACCCTTAGAAATTAAGCAATTCCTAGACACCTTTATCATAGGGCAAGAACGCACTAAAAAGGTAATGTCTGTAGCGGTATATAATCATTACAAACGATTACTACAACCTACTTCTACGGAAGAAGATATTGAAATTCAAAAAAGTAATATTGTAATGGTAGGCCAAACCGGTACCGGTAAAACACTTATGGCAAAAACTATTGCTCGTATGCTTAATGTACCCTTGGCCATTGTTGATGCAACTGTGCTTACAGAAGCAGGGTATGTTGGAGAAGATGTAGAAAGTATCCTTACTCGTTTATTACAAGCAGCAGATTACAATTTAGAAAAAGCAGAACGCGGTATTGTTTTTATTGATGAAATAGATAAAATAGCGCGTAAAAGTGATAATCCCTCTATCACCAGAGATGTTTCTGGTGAGGGCGTGCAGCAAGGACTTTTAAAACTCTTAGAAGGCACTGTAGTGAACGTACCGCCCAAAGGTGGAAGAAAACACCCCGATCAAAAATTTATTGAGGTTAACACGGAAAACATTCTTTTTATTGCAGGAGGTGCTTTTGATGGTATAGACCGTATTATTAATAAACGCTTAAATATGCAAGCGGTAGGCTATAGCGCTTCAAAAGCAGATGATAATTTAGATAATGATAATGTGTTGCAATACATTATTCCGAGAGATTTAAAGGAATTTGGATTAATACCAGAGATCATTGGTAGACTACCTGTATTAACG
>CAZWVO010000336.1:0-3222 GCA_964637535.1 uncultured Flavobacteriaceae bacterium | reverse complement strand
CAATACGTTTACAAGAGTTGTACAAACTAACCCTTTAGGATACCGCTAGGTTTGTGGTGTTAATTTAAACACATTAGTTATGAAAACAAATATTTTTAAAAGTATCCTTTTTATCTCCCTTGCGCTTCTTTTAGTACAATGCGCAAAACAGGAGTCCAAGAATTTTGACATGTCTTTGGAGGAGGTTGCAGAAACCCCAGAGGCAAAAGCAATTAATAATACCCCTACTCCAGCAAAACCAGGAGTACAACTACTGCAGGACCTAAAAATTATTAAAAATGCCCAATGTCGTTTTAAGGTTACAAATGTAGATAGTACCACGGCCAGAGCACGTACTATTATACAAGCTTACGGTGGATATATTTCCGATATGCGGTTTAGAAATACAACCGCTGTGCTAGAAAATAGATTTACCGTACGTATTCCACAAGAACATTTTGAAACCGCTCTTAGCGAATTATCTGCTTTGGCAGATTTTGTAGCACATAAGAATATAACTTCTACCGATGTATCTGAGGAGTATGTAGACCTACAAACTCGCTTGGCAACCAAACTAGAGGTAAAACAACGCTACGATGCTATCTTAAGGTCCAAAGCTAAAACTGTAGAAGATCTCTTAAAAGCCGAAGATAAAATTAGAGTGCTACAGGAAGAAATTGAAGCGGCACAAGGCCGACTTAAGTTTCTTAGTAACAAGGTAGCTCTTAGTACTATTCAAATAGATCTTTACCAGACGGTTACCTATACCGAAACTCCAAAAACCTTAACTACGCCATTTGGCTCTAGAGCAAAAAAGAGTGTTTCTCTAGGATGGGAAATGGTGCAAAGTATCTTTTTAGGGTTACTATACATTTGGCCTCTGCTTCTAATTGCGTTGGGTGTACTAGCTTATTTTAAATACCGCAAAAAGTAACTATTAGAGCCAACTATGAATTATCCTAGTTGGCTCCTATTTTAATATTGACGAAAACTTTTGGAAACAAATTCTAATACCTTTGGTAAGGATTCGCGCCAATAGGTCCAGTTATGCGCTCCATTACGTACACGATACTCATGTGGCACCCCTTTTTTCTTTAGCGCAATGTGTATTAGGCTATTTCCTTCAAATAAGAAATCATCATCACCACAATCTATATACCATCTAACAGCCTTTAATTTATCTACTGGCATTTCTTTTACTAGACTAACCGCATCGTGTTGTTTAAAATAAGCTTGAATCTCTGCTTCGGTATACTTTTCCTTGCTATCTTTTAATTGTTCCTTTAAACGCGCCACGGTAAGCGGACCCGTATAGGCACTAAGTGGGCAAGCTGCAGCAAATAGCTCCGGATGATGTAAGGCATACATAAAAGACCCACCTCCGCCCATAGATAGTCCTGCAACCCCTCTATACCGTTTTTCGGCCTTAATACGATATGTTTTTTCTACATAGGGCATTAATTCTTCAAAAAAGAAATCTTCGTATTTCCAATTACCTACATTAAAATAGCCTCGTCGTCCTGTGTTGGCATCTGGCATTACAATAATCATTGGAGTAGCGCTACCCTCTTTAATAGCCTTATCCGTATAATAGGCTACTTCTCCAAATTGTATCCATCCAGTTTGATCATCACCAGCCCCATGAAGCAAATACAAGACCGGATAACTCCGCTCAGAAGTTTGGTACCCCGGAGGAGTATAAACTGCAAACTTGCGTTCCTCTTTTAGAATTGTACTGGTCATAGATAGGTTGTCATAGACCTTGCCTGTTTGTGCTATACTTTGGCTAACACCTAAAGCGATTACCATAAGTACGCTAAAAATATGCTTCATAAATCCATTTTATTTAAGAGAAAAGGTACTCATTTTAATCTGGTAGTAAACAAGAAATTTTAATTTTTCACGTTAGGTATATGCAACATTTAAATCGCGACAGATGAAAAAGCTAATAGGGGCATTATTTTTACTGTTTACAGTAAGCCTAAACATACAATGTACCAACGATGAGGGCGAGGAAGATTTTGACATCATCAACCCTACAGAGGAAGAGACAAGCTCGGAAACTGCTAAACAAGAGGTGAAAAGATTCTAAACAATCCCTAAGGCATTACACTTTGTTGGCGTGCCGTTCTCTGGCTAGTAAGGTATTCTGAAGTAACATAGCAATGGTCATAGGCCCTACACCACCGGGTACGGGCGTAATATAAGATGCTTTCTTACTAACTCCTTCAAAATCTACATCTCCAGTAATATAATATCCTCTTTCTCTAGAGGCATCTGGTACTCTGGTAATTCCTACATCAATAATTACCACATCTTCTTTTACCATATCTGCAGTTAAGAATCCAGGAACACCTAGGGCAGAAACAATAATATCGGCCTGAAGTGTTAAGGCTTTCATGTCTTTTGTTCTACTATGCGTTAAGGTTACAGTGGCATTCCCTGCTTCGGCTTTCTGACTCATCAAAATACTTATCGGTCTTCCAACGATATGACTACGTCCAATAACCACAGTGTGCTTTCCAGAAGTAGCTACTTTATAACGGCGTAGCATTTCCATAATCCCATATGGCGTGGCGGGAATAAAAGATTCCATATCCAATGCCATTCTTCCAAAATTGGTGGGGTGAAAACCATCTACATCCTTGTCTGGATCTACAGCCAATAACACTTTTTCTTCATTAATATGCTTAGGTAAGGGCAATTGCACAATATAACCATCTATGGCATCATTGTTATTCAATTCTGCTACCTTATTTAACAGTGTTTCTTCGCTAGTGTCTTCCGGCAAGTGAATAAGGGTAGACTCAAAGCCTATGCGTTCACAGGAACGAACTTTACTGCCCACATAGGTAAGGCTGGCTCCGTCATTCCCAACTAAAACCGCAGCTAAATGAGGTACTTTTTCGCCTTTAGCTTTTATAGCAGCAACTTCTACTGCAATTTCATCTTTAATTTGGTTGCTTAGCTTCTTCCCGTCAAGTATTTCCATATATGTAGTATCGCGTTCTGGTTATGTTCTCTAATTCCTTCCTTATTCAAAAGTGTATTTTATTTCATTCCCTTCATAGCTCCCATCATCTGCATCATCTTTTTACCCCCTCCGCCTTGCATCATCTTCATCATCTTGCTCATTTGATCAAATTGTTTTAGCAACTGATTTACCTCCTGTATGGTACGCCCACTACCTTTAGCTATTCTTTTTTTACGACTCGCATTTAGTTTTGCAGGTGTAGCCCGCTC
>CAZWVO010000335.1:0-3225 GCA_964637535.1 uncultured Flavobacteriaceae bacterium | reverse complement strand
ATTGGGTATTACCAATTCCAAACCAATTTGGTTCGTTATGGGTAAACTTTAACTCGCCATTACTTTGGGATGTATTTGCGATTTCTACGTATCTATCTGTGTCACTCGTTTTTTGGTGGACAGGTTTACTACCAGATTTTGCCATGATTAGAGATAGAGCGGTAAAGCCTTTTCAAAAGAAAATATACAGCCTTTTAAGTTTTGGTTGGAGTGGGCGCGCTAAGGATTGGCAGCGTTTTGAAGAAGTATCTTTGGTATTAGCAGGTTTGGCAACACCTTTGGTACTTTCTGTACATACTATTGTATCCTTTGACTTTGCTACTTCGGTAATTCCAGGTTGGCATACAACCATTTTCCCGCCCTACTTTGTGGCAGGAGCCATCTTTTCTGGTTTTGCTATGGTAAATACGCTCTTAATTATCATGCGTAAAGTATGTCATTTAGAAAACTATATTACTGTTCAGCATATTGAGTTAATGAATATTGTAATTATGATTACCGGTTCTATTGTAGGCTGTGCCTACATTACAGAGCTATTTATTGCGTGGTATTCTGGAGTAGAGTATGAACAGTATGCTTTCCTTAATAGAGCAACAGGACCTTATTGGTGGGCTTACTGGTCCATGATGACATGTAACGTATTCTCCCCACAATTTATGTGGTTTAAAAAATTACGTACCAGTATCATGTTCTCTTTCTTCATCTCTATTATTGTTAATATTGGAATGTGGTTTGAACGTTTTGTAATTATTGTAACCTCCTTACATAGGGATTACTTACCTTCTTCTTGGACTATGTTTTCTCCTACCTTTGTAGATATTGGAATATTTATTGGTACTATAGGGTTCTTCTTTGTACTCTTCTTACTGTATTCTAGAACTTTCCCAGTAATTGCGCAGGCAGAGGTAAAATCGATCTTAAAATCTTCTGGAGAAAAATACAAGAAATTGAGAGATGCAGGTAAACCCTTGTATGAAATCAATACCAATGCTATTGCAACGGAAACAGTGCAAGAAGTAGCACCAGAGCCAGAAGTAGAAGCAGACAACAATACGGAAGGCCAGGTATCCGATTTATTGGGCACCCTAGGTACCTTTGATGCTGCAACAGATAAAGCAGACGATCTTAAAAAGGTAAAAGGTATTGGTCCCTTAATGGAAAAAACATTGAACGGTATTGGCATATTTACCTTTGCACAGGTAGGCCGAATGACCGAGAAAGAATACAACCTATTAGATTCTATTACCGGATCTTTTCCTGGAAGAGCACAACGCGATGATTGGGCTGGACAGGCAAGATTGTTAAACGATAAAAAATAAATATGTCCGCGAACAAAGTTATACAAGCACATTATACAGATGACGATGTGTTGATGCATGCGGTAAAAAAGGTAAAAGCTGCAAAACATCATATAGAAGAAGTGTATTGTCCTTTTCCGGTACACGGATTAGATAAGGCAATGGGACTCGCTCCTACGCGTATTGCAATTACTTCTTTTATGTATGGATGTGTTGGTATTACCGTAGCTATTGTAATGATGAATTTTATTATGATAGAAGACTGGCCGCAAGATATAGGTGGAAAACCGAGCTTTAGCTATCTAGAGAATATGCCAGCCTTTGTACCTATTATGTTTGAGCTTACCGTATTTTTTGCGGCGCATTTAATGGTAATTACTTTCTACCTTAGAAGTAGATTATGGCCATTTAAAGAAGCGGAAAATCCAGATGTAAGAACTACAGATGACCATTTTGTAATGGAAATTGAGGTGCACAATAACGAGAAGGAATTAAAAGAATTGTTATCTGCTACCGGTGCAGTAGAAATTAATGTTTCAGAAAAAGACAGTCACTAAAGATGAACAGTTTTAGTAAAATAATAAGCGTTTTGATGTTGGTGCTCTTAGTAACTGCCTGTGCAGATAGTAATAGCCCAAATTATCAATACATGCCAAACATGTATGAATCTGTAGGGTATGAAACCTATCAACAGGTAGATTTTTTGCCTAACGGACAAGAAGCCATGTTGCCACCAGAAAATACCATCTCTAGAGGGTGGATGCCGTATAAGCACGCTAATACTCCTGCAGGAAAAGAAGCTGCTCGTTTAGATGTTAGCCCATTAGATTCGCTACAAAGCGAAGCTAATTTGGCTAAAGGAAAAGAGTTGTATGAAATCTACTGTGGTATTTGTCATGGTAACAAAGGAAACGGACAAGGGTGGTTGGTGCAGCAAGATAAATTAGCAGGAATACCTTCTTATGATGACGTTGCTAGAAATATTAGTGTAGGTAGTACCTATCATACCATGTATTATGGCTTAAATGCTATGGGTTCGTATGCCTCTCAAATGAATGAAGAAGAATCATGGCAGGTGGCAGAGTACGTTATGAAATTAAAGTCAGAATTATAAAATAAGACATAGACCAGTAATATGTACACGTTTTCAAACAGATTAAAAATAGGTTCTATCATTCTGATGGCTTTAGGTCTTATAGGAATAGGAATAGGATTTGTAAGTGCTCCCGGAAATCCTGAGGAAGCAAAAGAAATGCTTGCTAGCCATGATGATGGTCATGGTGGTGGGCACGGAGAGGAAGCAAGTCATGCAGTAGCAGATACACACGAAGAAGCTACAGCTCACGGTGGTGATCATAGTGCAGAACACGATAAACATGTGTATAATCAACTCGCCAACAGACCTTGGTCTGCCTTATATGTTGCGGCCTTCTTTTTTATGATGATTTCGCTTGGAGTGCTAGCGTTTTATGCGATACAACGAGCTGCCCAAGCAGGATGGTCTCCCTTATTGTTTAGGGTAATGGAAGGGATAACAGCCTATCTTATACCTGGAGGTATTATCGTGTTATTAATCTTGATCTGCTCTACCGTTGGGCATTTAAATCATTTGTTCCCCTGGATGGACGCAGAGACTGTTGCACATGATAAATTATTACAGGGAAAAGCAGGTTATCTCAATGGTACTTTCTTCCTAATACGAGCAGTAATATTCTTAGGAGGTTGGATCTTGTACCGCCAGTTTTCTCGTAAGTTCTCACTTGCGCAAGACGAAGCGTCTGATAATAGCAACTTTATAAAAAACTTTAAAATCTCAGCAGCCTTTTTGGTATTCTATCTCATTTCTGAATCCATGATGTCTTGGGATTGGATTATGAGTGTAGATCCACATTGGTTTAGTACGCTATTTGGATGGTATGTATTTGCC
>CAZWVO010000334.1:0-3227 GCA_964637535.1 uncultured Flavobacteriaceae bacterium | reverse complement strand
GTATCTAGTTTTAGTTGTTCTAAAGAAAAGAGTAAATAATAAATAAAATCCTCTTTAGTGGTGTAGCTAAAACTATTGTAGAACAACAGCTTTTTTTGCGACAATATGGTAATGTCCATTTGCTGCTCTGCAAGATGGATATAGCAAACCGGAGCGCCATTAGTCATGGTAGTTCCCAGTAAGGTCTGTATTAAAACGGTGCCATGGTGCATAAAGTCAAACGCTCCAAAAAGATCGTATATATAGTTGTTTATATTGGTAAAAGGAACATAAACATTAACCATATCGTGGTTTTCAATATCGTCATATGCAATATGATCATTGGCTAAAATCTTGGCATTGAATTTTAAGTAATTTGCCAATTCCTCTTCTTTAAACATGGCCTTAGGCACTAGACTAAACAACTGATTTCGGTGGGTGACAACTACTTCTTTAAAAGCACTTTTAGAGACCTTATGGGTTTTAAAAAGGGTTTCTAATTCTTTCTTTACGGCATAGGGCGTAAGCGTAGTTCCAAAAGAAATACTTTCAGAAGCCAGAATACGATTACTAATAGTGTCTAAAACACAAAAAGAAAGTCCATTCAAGCTCACTTGAATGGACAATTTATGAAAGTTTTCCGCAGAAGTTTCTGCAGCTGTATTAGTTATCTCGTTTGTCATAGATGGGAGGCCAGTTTCCATTAGTGCTTACTTCATCTAAGGAGCCAACACGAATTTCAGGACCATTTACTTCTTCAACACTGACATGACCATTTTCTTGGTCTCTTAAATCTTTAGGTTGATCAAAAAGTATTACATCTTTTGCAACCTTAGCTTCAAATACCGATGCGGTATATCCATTTTTATTTACCGAACCTGCCTTCATTGTAAACTTCTCTTCATTGGCGGCTCCTGGAACATTCATCATGTTTTTGTAGCGCGTGCTATTTTTGAAAAGCGAATGTATAACAGATACAAAAGCGAGAGTATCTATAATTTTTAGTTCACGTAAAGGTTCACTTTGATAGGTTTCATCAAACTGCATAAATGAAGAATCACGTTGTTGTGTAATGGTATATTTTCCATTTTCAACAAAGTTGATTAGCGTTGGAAAATCCTTCGCAAACTTTCC
Organism: uncultured Flavobacteriaceae bacterium; assembly: GCA_964637535.1. Lineage (GTDB taxonomy): Bacteria > Bacteroidota > Bacteroidia > Flavobacteriales > Flavobacteriaceae > CANMSI01. The sequence continues at coordinate 2,114 of CAZWVO010000334.1, read as the reverse complement.
GGTTACATTCTTATGCGCTTCTTGAGATTTTCCGATGTCTTTAAGTACAGAAATTACTTCTCCAAAGCGTTGTTCTTTAACCTGTCTAAATTCTATTGGACCATTTATCGATTTGTAAATGAGAAATGCCATCAAAACAGAAATTGCTCCAAAGACAAGAATAATAATAGGCTTTAATTTTTGAGAAAGATATTTATCGATTAAGTATACCATTCCAACAGTGAAAACGATAACTCCGATAATGATAAGTATTAGCTTAAGCATTTTAATTGATTTAGTATTGACCTCTGACAAATCTACAATTTTTTTTTAATCGTAAAAGTATTTCCCCTAAAAATCCTGATTATCTTTGAATCCTTATGAATGTCCTAACTCCATCATCATTTTTTACACTCTTAAAAGAGAAGTTTCCGCACCAGCCAACAAATAAGCAAGCAGAAGCGTTAAGGCAGCTTTCTGAGTTCGTATTATCTAAGGAGAAAGATTGTATTTTTTTACTTAAAGGATTTGCGGGTACCGGTAAAACTACCCTTATAGGAACCCTTGTAAGTAATTTATGGAAAACTACTATGAAAGCGGTACTAATGGCACCTACAGGGAGGGCTGCTAAAGTAATGTCTAATTATTCAAAAACCCAAGCCTTTACCATTCATAGAAAAATTTACTTCCCAAAAAAGGAGAGTGGAGGTGGAGTGCGTTTTGTTTTGGCGCCTAATAAGCATAGGAATACAATTTTTATTGTAGACGAAGCTTCTATGATACCAGATACTCCTGCAGATTCTAAGTTGTTTGAAAATGGTTCGCTATTAGATGACCTATTAATGTTTATTTATTCTGGACATAATTGCAAGCTGATACTTATTGGAGATACCGCCCAACTTCCTCCTGTTCGACTTAATTTGAGCCCCGCTTTGGATGAAAATAAATTGGCCCTAAATTATAACAAAGAGGTTATTAAACTAGAATTAGACGAAGTGGTTCGGCAGGCAGAAGATTCTGGAATATTGATTAATGCAACACTGTTAAGGGAACAATTACAAACTGCTTTTTTTGACACTTTTCAATTTCATGTAAGTCCCTACAAGGATATTGTAAGATTAATAGATGGGCATGAAATACAAGAAGCTATAGATACGTCTTATCAACAGCATGGTAAGGAAGAGACCGCTTTTATTGTTCGCTCTAATAAACGAGCCAATTTATATAATCAGAATATTAGAAGTAGAATTCTATATCTAGAGAATGAGATTGCCGTAGGCGATTATATGATGGTGGTAAAGAACAATTATTTTTGGTTAAAACCCAACTCAGAAGCAGGGTTTATCGCAAATGGGGATATTATAGAAATTTTAGAACTTTTCTCCATTAAAGCCTTGTACGGTTTTTCCTTTGCTGAGGTAAAAGTGCAAATGGTAGATTACCCTAATCAAAAACCTTTTGAGACCGTATTATTATTAGATACCATTAGTGCAGAAACCCCTTCTTTATCCTATGAAGATGGGAATAGATTATACCAAGAAGTGCAAAAAGATTTTGCGCATGAAAAATCCAAATACAAGAAATTTCTAGGGGTAAAAAACAACAAATTTTTTAATGCTTTGCAGGTGAAATTCTCTTATGCCATTACATGTCATAAGTCGCAAGGAGGACAATGGAGCACCGTTTTTGTAGAGCAACCTTACCTTCCTAATGGAATAGATAAGGAATATTTAAGATGGTTATATACCGCAATTACGAGGGCAAAGGAACAACTTTACCTGATTGGTTTTAAGAACGATTTTTTTGTTGAAACGGAATAGTCTAATTTAGTGCTAAAGATACAAACACATGACTTCTGAAACGGTTATTAGCATTTTTCTAGGTGTTGGACTTGCGGCTTCTGTAGGTTTTAGGGTTTTCTTACCACTATTTGCCCTAAGCTTGGCTTCTTTTTTTAATGTATGGGAACTTAACGAAAGCTGGCAATGGATAGGTAGTCTTGCTGCGGTAATAGCCTTAGGAGTTGCTACGGTGATAGAAATTTTCGCTTATTTTATTCCATGGGTGGATAATCTTTTAGATACTATTGCAGTGCCACTTGCGGCAATTGCCGGTACTGCAGTTATGGTTTCAAC
>CAZWVO010000333.1:0-3227 GCA_964637535.1 uncultured Flavobacteriaceae bacterium | reverse complement strand
ATATAGAAAATATATAACGATGTATTTGCTCGATTGTAAACTGTTGTTATATGCAGTTCAACGATTAATTTGGAAGCCTTTGCGCAGTTCATCGAAATCTAGCATGTAATTCATCGAAATTCTTGTCAAATACTCAATATGTAGTATTTATCTTCCGTTGTGATTGTCCCAAATACCATTGTGAACTTAACTAAAACTGATGTGAAACCCCAAATTACCATTTTAACCCCTAAAATTTAATCTATGCGTGGCACTACCTCAATTACAAGAATTAACCCCTTAAAAGCAGCCCTATTAGCACTCTTACTTTGTGTTGGATTCGCCTGTTCAAACGATGAACTTCCTCTGGAGGATCTATTAGTAGAAGATCCTCAAAGTGAAATTCCAGAAGATGATGATAAAGACGACTCAGCAGATGACGGTGAGTCGGAAGATAAAGATGAGGACGACGATTCTTCAGATGAAGGTAGCGACTCAGGAAATAGCAATTGTACAGTAGGCAATTATATTTTTAATGAGACCGACGGTCTGGTCTTGGTAGAATTTGAAAATGCTGATTTCTCAGGAGATTGGGAAAGAAGAACTAACGAAAGTGGCTTTACCGGTGATGGTTATATGGTATGGACAGGTTCTCAATTCTTAGGTAATCCAGGAAATGGGCTTACTACTTTTAGTATTAGAATTAATGATCCTGGAACTTACCAATTTATGTGGAGATCCGCTGTTACCACAGGAAATAGTGGTACAGATCACAATGATACCTGGCTACGTTTTGCAGACGCCGATGACTTTTTTGGACAAAAAGGCTCTAGTATTGTATATCCCAAAGGAACAGGAAAAACGCCTAACCCAGCCGGGGCTACCGCAGATGGATGGTTTAAAATTTACCGTAGCGGTAGTGACTTAAGCTTTAAATGGCAGTCTTCTACCTTTGATAATAATGGGCATGATGTTTTTGTAACTTTTGACAGCCCAGGAGTCTATACCATGGAAATATCAGCCCGTTCATCCGGACATGCTATTGATAAGTTTGTACTTTTTAAAGATTCTATCTCTAAGTCAGACGCAACTGGAGAAGGAAATACGTTCAGCGAAATTAGCTGTAACTAAAAATAATGCTTACCTCTTAAAAGCATTCATAATAGTGTATAAAATGCAATTCGCAGTTCATGTGAATTGCATTTTTTTGTTGACTCATAGGATAAAACGGGGTTTTAAAAAATAGTGTTATACATTTTAGGAACCAAATGCTGCTTTTGGGGCTAACCAACCAGGCAGTCTGTATTTAGTAGTACGAAATACGGAGGCAATTATGGAAAGGCAGATAGAAAAACAGAAAACATCGACGAATGACACTATTCAAATTATGGCACGTTACTTTTTGCTAAGAAAAGGACTAACTGGTTTGTAGTGACTAGAATAAACGTTGTTGGGTTACAGGACTTTCATGATCTAAAAGCCATTTTTTACGGTGTAGTCCACCAGCATAACCTGTTAGCGAACCATCACTGCCAATTACTCTATGGCAAGGAATTACAATCCATAAAGGATTTCTTCCATTTGCAGCGGCAACTGCCCTAATTGCCTTTACATCGCCTAGTTTTTTAGAAAGCTCCATATAAGAAGCTGTCTTACCGTAGGGGATATCTTCAAGCGCTTTCCATACCCGTTGTTGAAATTCTGTGCCTTTAGGATTTAAGCGCAAGCGGAACACCTTTCTGTTTCCACTAAAATACTCTTGTAGTTGATAAGCAGCATTTTCTAAGGCCACAGGAATTACAGCATTTGGAGTTTCTTCGGTATCTAATACCGTAATAGCTGTAAGCCCGTTTTCATCACCTTCTAATTTTGTATACCCTAGAGGTGTTTTAATGATTGCGGTAGCTTCCATTTACTCAACATCGGTATTTTCTGCTATAATACCCATACGTTGGGCACGGTTTTTCCAATTTTTGCGCGCTAACTGCTGTAGATCCGCAACGTTATCGCTTTCATCCATAATTTCTAACCCAAGAAGCGTTTCAATAACGTCTTCCATGGTTACTAAGCCGCTTACAGAGCCATATTCGTCTACCACAAGCGCAATATGCTCTCTTTGGGAAATAAAAGTTTCAAAGAGCTGAGGAATTGGTGCTTCTCGTTCTACCACCCGAATGGTTCTTTTGATGCTAGCTAGCGGAGCATCTCCATTTTTATGAATAAGTTCTTCTAGGACAGTATCTTTTAGCACAAAACCAGTAATATCTTCATTGGAATCCCCATAAATCGGTATTCTGGAAAAACGTAATTTTGGGTTAGCGTCAAAAAACGCCTGAATAGTATCCTTTTCAGAAGCCGTTTTCATAACGGTTCTGGGTGTCATTACATCCTTAGCCAAAATTTCATCAAATTTTAGAAGGTTCTTAATTACCGTAGACTCCGATTTCTGAAAAACCCCTTCCTCCTGGGCAATATCTGCCATGGCCGTAAAGTCTTCTCTGCTAAGCACACTTCCATGATGATCCTTACTTCCGATAAGTTTAGTAAATAACTGTAAAACCCATAGTAAGCCTGTATACTTCAGCACCCAAACCATTATATTTAAGGCCTTTGTAGTAAAATTGGCTAGTTTTTTCCAATAGGTAGCGCCAATGGTTTTTGGAATAATCTCCGAAGCCACCAAAATAAGGATAGTCATTATAGTAGATACAACGGCTACCATAAGGTCTTCTGTTACGGTTATTCCTAAAAAGCTTCGTTCGGTGCTTCCATATAACTCTACATAAGCTGCTTTTGCTTGTACACCAACTAAAATAGCACCAACAGTATGGGCTACAGTATTTAAGGTAAGAATGGCAATTAAGGGCTTATCAACGTCCTTTTTCAACTTTTCTAAGTCGTCTGCGTAGGTCTTTTTTTCTTTCTTTTTTAGATTGATAAAGGTAGGTGTAACACTAAGTAGCACTGCTTCTAAAATAGAGCATAGAAAGGAAAAGAAAATCGAAATAAGTGCAAAAAATAATAGTAATCCCATGTAGTAATTATCTGCCGCTAAGGTACTAATAAAATAAGAACTAGAAAGAGGATGCTATGGAGTAGAATGCCAAAACAGCATCCGTTAAGGGAATTTTGAACTCGGGAAACCATTATGCTTCCAAAATTAAGTTAGGGCATCTAAGACTTTTTACTTTTTATAAATAAGGCCTTATTTTAGAAGAAAATAATGCTAATAAACACCAGTGTTATAC
>CAZWVO010000332.1:0-3235 GCA_964637535.1 uncultured Flavobacteriaceae bacterium | reverse complement strand
TTCTTAAGCCATGCAGCAAACTTTTCTGGACCCAGTTTGGTAAGCAAATCTTTAGTCCCTTTAGGATAGTCTATATCTTTTGGAAAAGAAGGCACCGTGGGTTTAGAAAACACCTTAGTAGGATCTATTTTCTTTACATCAGGGTTGCCATTCACAATAGTTTCTCCCAGGAACTGTACTAATTTGGTAGCTCTATTACGCGGTTCTATAAACTCAAATAAAGCAGCTTCATTTTTAATGAAATTTACGGTAACCTTTCCTTGTCTAAAAGTAGGGTGATTCAAAATGTTATCCAGAAAGGCCATATTGGTTTTTACGCCGCGGATACGAAATTCTGCTAAAGCACGTCGCATCTTTCTACAGGAGCCATCTAAGGTTCTACTAATTGCAGAAACTTTTACGAGCATAGAGTCGAAAAAGGGAGATATGCTAACACCTTGATATATACTTCCCGCATCCAATCGAATCCCAAAACCAGAAGCACTTCTGTAAGTAGTAACTACCCCATAATCTGGTTTAAAGTCGTTAGCAGGGTCTTCTGTAGTGATTCTACATTGCAAGGCATAACCTGTTACGGTAACCGATTCTTGGTTTGCTATCTTTATTTGTTCATCCGATAACTTATAGCCCCCTGCAATAAAGATTTGTGTTTTTATAAGATCAATATTGGTTACCATTTCGGTAACGGTATGCTCTACCTGTACTCTAGGGTTTACTTCTATAAAATAAATACTCCCATCATCATCAACTAAAAATTCTACTGTACCAATATTATTGTAATTTACGGCTTTACATATGGCTAAAGCATAAGCGTAAAGACTGTCTTTTGTTTCTTGAGGCAAACCAATAGATGGTGCAAATTCTATTACCTTTTGGTATCGGCGTTGTACAGAACAATCGCGCTCAAATAAGTGTACCATATTACCATGGGTATCCGCAACAATCTGTACTTCTATATGTTTGGGATTTTCAACAAATTTTTCAAGAAAAACGGTATCATCCCCAAAGGCATTAAGCGATTCTCTTCTGGCTTCTGGAAATGCTTTTTTGAGTTCATCTGCATTTCTAATTACGCGCATTCCTCTACCCCCGCCACCAGAGGCAGCTTTAAGCATCACAGGGTAACCAATACGTTTGGCTTCTGCAAGAGCTGTTTTAATCTCATTTAAATCCTTATCACTACTCTGAATTACTGGTACGTTATTAGCTACAGCTACTTCTTTAGCCGTAATTTTATCACCAAGCGCCTTAAGTACAGACACTTTTGGTCCTATAAAAATAATGCCATTATCCTTGCATTTTTGAGCAAATGCCGCATTCTCTGAAAGAAAACCGTAACCCGGATGTATGGCATCTACATTATTCTTTACAGCAACTCTAATAATTTCATCAATATCTAAATAGGGTTTTAAGGGATCGGTATCACTTCCTATTTGATAACATTCATCTGCTTTATACCGATGTAACGAATACCTATCTTCATAGGTGTACACCCCTACTGTTTTGATTCCTATTTCTACACAAGCCCTAAAAATACGGATGGCTATTTCTCCTCGGTTGGCGACTAAAACTGTATTAATTTTCACGTGTGATGCTTTAAAAAACGACTAAAAATGAACTTCTTTTGGCAAGGGCAAAATTACTGCTTTTGGGTTGTTATACCAATGTCAGATAGGCATTAATTGGATCAATTTTATATTAAATACGCATTATAACTGTCATTTTATTGAAATACATGCAAAGCATTATCCTATCTCTTACAAATTATATAAGGATAGAAAGGGATTAGGTTTGACTTATGTGCGTTAAAAATGTTAACTTTAAGCAAGTTCAATGAAAAACTAAAAAGGTATGGGGAAAGGTGATAAAAAAACGAAAAGAGGGAAAATTGCAAACAACACTTATGGCGCAAGACGTCCTAGGAAACAAAAAACGACAGGAAAACCCGCGAATAAAAAAACGGAAAAAAAATAACCCTTAATCCGCTACAAAATTCAACCTTACTTGCCCCCCAGTTACAGGTAGTAATTCGTAGGTATAAAACCCAACATTAAGTGGATCTTCACCTACAAAGTCAATAGGCTGAAGAATATAGGTTTCTCCGGCTGCAACGAGTTCAATATATGCATAACGATATGCTTCTTCATAGCTAAAATATTCGGAAAATTCTCCAGGGGCTACATTCTCATGTACCGCATCTGCATTCCCTACTTGTACCGTATCAAAGCTAAGATCACTTACATTTTTAATGCGAATATTAACGGAATCAATATTATCATCTCTATCTGTGCAGCTAAAAACACTTACCAGCACTAGTAACACTAATGGTATTAGACGTTTCATAAAGTACTTTTTTAGACCATGTTATAGGTATAAAACGCTTGATTTTCCTAAATATTCTATCGAATAAAAACAGGTTGGTTTGCCTTTACAGTATGTTCCTTACTATAGATATAGTCATCGCTATTAAAACCTTTAATGTCTTCCAGCGTTTTTGCGTTGTTATCCAAAATATAGCGAACCATAGCACCTCTGGCTTTCTTAGCAAAGAAACTAATGACCTTTAGTTTGTCATTCTTCCAATCTTTAAAAATTGGGGTAATCACGGGTACTTTTAACTCTTTCTCATCTATTGCTCCGAAATACTCATTACTCGCCAAGTTTAAAAATAGCTCTCCCTCTTCTAGTTCTGAGTTTAAATGAGTTGTTAGTTGCTTTTTCCAGAACTCATACAAATTCTTTTTTCTACCTACTTTAAGTTGCGTTCCCATTTCTAACCTATAGGGCTGCATTAAATCTAATGGTTTCAACACTCCATAAAGACCCGAAAGAATACGAAGGGTATCTTGGAGCAACGGCAGTTTATCTTCCGTAATAGAATAGGCATCCAGACCTTGATATACATCTCCATTAAAAGCATAGACTGCTGGGCGAGCATTCTCCTGAGTAAAGGGTAACGCAAAATCTTGATTGCGTTGCCAATTTAAATTTGCTAGGGCATCAGAAATGTGCATCAAAGTAGATAACGCTTTTGGCTTTTTCTTGGCTAAGAGCTCATTTAAGCTCGCAGCCTCCTCCAAAAATGCTGGCTGACTGTGCTTTGTAGTAGGTAGTGCACTATCATAGTTAAGCGATTTGGCAGGTGATATCACTATTTTCATTTGCTTAGATTTTTTAATTTTAAGGGTATACGTGATAAAAGTAAGAAGGTACTATAGGAATTAAAGGAACTTAA
>CAZWVO010000331.1:0-3248 GCA_964637535.1 uncultured Flavobacteriaceae bacterium | reverse complement strand
CAATAAACCCCATTTGTAATAAAGGTTTTAGAACCGTTCAAGATATAAGCATCTCCTTGCTTCACAGCTGTTGTTCGCATACCAGCTACATCGCTACCGCCAAACGGTTCGCTTACTCCTAAACATCCTATTTTTGTTCCAGATACACTAGGCTCTAGATATTCTTTTCGCAGTTTTTCATCCGCATTTTTATTAAGGTGGGTCATGGCCAAATACGCATGGGCCCATATTGCTGCAGCAAAACCTCCAGAATTTATTTTTTGTAATTCTTCAAGAAAAATAACCGTGTAGAAAAGATCTAAACCTAGGCCACTATCTGCTTCGGGAATAGCAAGACCAAAATAGCCCATATCCCCAAATTTCTCCCAAATGAAACGTTCAATTGTTCCCGTTTCTTCCCACTTTTCAATATGTGGAACTACTTCTTTTTTTAAAAATTCTTTTAAACTTGTTCTAAATAATTGGTGCTCTTCAGTGAAGTATAAGCTCATTCTGCAATTTTTATAATATCAAATATAGTGCTATTCTATCAATCTTATCCTCAGGAAAACCCTCAATTTTTGCTAATTCTTTAAAAGCCGTAATTCCTCCATTCATACTGCGGTATATCACAATTTCTTCCGCTAGACTATAAGGGATATAAATAAGCCTTGCTATTTCTTCTGCCGAAGCAGTATTTATATTAATTTTTTGGTTTGTAGGTAGGCTACTCACCTGAAAGTACCGCTTTGCATCTTGGGCCACCCTAGGCGCTAAACCATATACATCCTCCAGCTGATCTATAGTATAAAACCCACCTAAGCGATCTCTAAATTTGATAATACGTGCCGATAGCTTATCTCCTATACCAGGAACTTCCCTTAAATCGGCTGCTGTTGCCTTATTCAGATCTTTAACAACAATTTCTGCTGCTTTCTTATTTCTTCTAGTTGGGTTATTTCCCTGTTTTTTTTGTGCAACCCATTCTGGGAATTCAAAATACGGTGCTATTTTTTTTAATAGGCTATCCGAAATTCCAGTAACATCTTGAAATTCTTTTGCGGAATTAACGTAGTTATTACCTGCTCTAAAACGATGCAATTTATCTAGCGTAGCAGCGCTTAAACCTAGGGTATACCCTTTGTAATCTGAAATGTAATTAGGATTAAAAGGATGTATGATAGCCGTATTGGTTAGCTGCAATTCCTTTAATGAATCTAGCGAACTTTGCATAGCGTTGTCCAGAGCAAAATTTGATTTCCGAGGTACCGCATACTGCTTTAGGGCAATATGTGCACAAAATAAGGCGAGTATGGCAAGTAATAAAAAGAAAATCCCACTCCGTTCTTGTGCATTGAACCTAAAGTGGGATTTAAAATTTTTCAAGATCTTCTTATTTATTCACCTTTCACTCCTTTAATAGCATCTAGGTATCTATTTAATTGCTTCTTCACCACAGGGAATAAGAAATACAACCCAACCATATTAGGGAATACCATAGCAAAAATCATGGCATCTGAAAAAGCCCAGATGGATCCCATACTAGCTGCAGCCCCAATTACTATAAAAATTAAAAACAACAACTTGTATACCATATCGGCTGCTTTACCACGACCAAATAAAAACTTCCAAGATTGTAGTCCATAATACGACCATGAAATCATAGTAGATACCGCAAACAATACTACCGCAATAGTAAGGAACACATTAGAATACGGAATGTACTCTGCAAAAGCAATTGAAGTAATTCCTGCACCTTCATACGAAACTCCGTCAATTAGTACTGCACCTGAACCATCTCCACCATATTCAAAAGCACCACCAAAATTAAAAATGATGATTACCAGAGCTGTCATAGTACAGATTACAACGGTATCAATAAAAGGTTCTAACAAGGCCACTAAACCTTCAGAAGCAGAATATTTCGTTTTCACCGCGGAATGCGCTATGGACGCAGAACCCGCACCAGCTTCATTAGAAAAGGCCGCACGCTTAAAACCAACAAGTAAAACTCCGATAAAACCACCTACTCCAATAGCTGTAGGATTAAAGGCTTCTGTTATAATTAAACTGATAGCATCATCTACAAAAGAAAAGTTACTTACTATAATATACAAACAAGCAACAATATAAAGTACTGCCATTAGCGGCACCACTTTTTCGGTTACAGAGGCAATTCTTTTAATTCCTCCAATAATAATTATGCCAACAAGTATTGCAATCACAACACCTACAATAGCACCCGCACTAGTACTTTCCCAACCAGCCAGTTCTTTAATTACAATGGTAGCTTGGTTAGACTGGGCTGCGTTACCCCCTCCAAAAGAACCACCAATACAGAAAATAGCAAAAAGCACTGCGGCTACTTTACCTACACCAGCAAAACCTCTTTCTTTAAGCCCTTTACTTATGTAGTACATTGGGCCGCCATACACTGTACCATCTTCTCCTACATCTCTATATTGTACTCCTAAGGTACACTCTACAAACTTGGTAGACATCCCAAGAAGACCGCAAACAATCATCCAAAAAGTAGCTCCAGGACCACCTAGCGCAATTGCCAAAGCCACCCCAGCAATATTTCCGTTACCTACCGTACCAGAAACTGCCGTTGCCAATGCCTGAAAATGGCTCACTTCCCCTTCTTCACTTTCATCCTTTATGGTATCTACAATATCGCCATCAACCACATTTACCGCCGCTTTTTCCAAGCCACGCCCTTCTAATTCATCATATTTTCCACGTACCGTGTTTATCGCTTTTCCAAAATAACGAATGTTTGGAAACCCAAAATACAGGGTAAAGAAAAGTGCACTGAACACCAAAACAATAAGTACAAAGGGAATTCCTCCTATTTCAAAGAATATAACGGCAGAGAAAAAATCAGATATTGGTTTAAACGCTGCATCAATTTTTTGATCTAATCCTACTTCTTCTTGGGCAGATGCTAGCATGGGAAGCAAAAAAAAGATTACCGCAAGCAACTTATTCATCATATTCTTCATTTGTTGGTTTTTTAATTTATTAGTCAAGTTAGCAATATCATAAAAATAAGTAATAGAATCAAATAAAGTGATTGAAACTTCTTTAGTCTATATGAAACATAGCATTAAGCTTTCTAATTTGCTCTGGCCTACCTAATACAATTACCTTACTTTTGGGTTCTATTTTTGCGTCTGCTTCTGGATTAATAACATAGTCTCCGTTAGGTGCTACATAGCCAATAATAGTACATCCCGTTTTATTTCTTAAGTCCAAATCTCTTAAGG
>CAZWVO010000330.1:0-3259 GCA_964637535.1 uncultured Flavobacteriaceae bacterium | reverse complement strand
CTTATAATCATACCCTTCTTGCTTATCCTCATAAACCGTAGAGCTTTCATTTCCCTCTTTATAATACACATCTAGTATAAGCTGTTTTATGGTTACCTCTCCTACATACTGCTGCACTGGGTATTTCGGAATTATTGCTCCTTCTTTAATAAAAAGTGGAATTTTATCTAAATCTGCTGCTACCCAATACTCTTTTCCACCTGCAACTACTTCTTCTGTCCAAAAGTTATACCATTTTCCTCTTGGGATATACATTCTTCTTCCTTGTGCATTAGGTTCTTGAATGGGGCATACTAAAATTTGCTCTCCAAAAATAAACTCATCTGTTCTAAAATGTGTTTGCGTGTCTTCCTGATCATAATACACCATGGACTTAAGCATAGGTATACCTCTGGTAGTATATTTATGAAACATGGTATACAAATACGGTAATAATTGATACCGCAACTCTATAAATTTGCGTACTAGATCTGTAATTTCATCGCCAAAAGACCAGGGTTCCTGATCTCCATGATCTCCACTAGAATGCACTCTACAAAATGGGTGAAAAATACCGAGTTGAATCCACCTTGCAAATAATTCCCCATCGGGTTGTTCTGCAAAACCTCCTATATCTGATCCTACAAAGGAAAAACCACTCATACACATACGTTGCATCTGCACATTTGCAATCCACAGGTGTTCCCAAGTAGCTACATTATCTCCGCTCCAAGTAGAACAGAAGCGTTGCGCCCCAGCATAGGCCGCCCTAGTAATTACAAATGGACGCTTAGGGTATACATATTTTTTTACTCCTTCATAGGTTGCCCTTACCATTTGAGTACCATACACATTATGTGCCTTTCTATGGCTACACGGATGCCCATCATAATCGTGGCGCATATCCAAAGGGGCCGTTTTGGAGGGAACTTCCATAATGGCTGGCTCATTCATATCATTCCATACGGCATGCACACCAATATCGGCAATCATTTCTTTATATAGTCCAGCCCACCATTCCCGTACTTTTGGGTTGGTAAAGTCAGGAAAATTACATTCACCTGGCCATACTTTACCGCGCATAAATGGTCCATCTGCACGTCTACAAAAATAATCGTTCTCCATAGCTTCTTGGTATACCCAATAGTCCTTGTCAACTTTTATCCCTGGATCTATCATTGCTACGGTTTTAAACCCATCTTCGTATAATTCATCAATCATACGTTTAGGGTCAGGAAATTTTGTATTATCCCAGGTAAAGCATCGAAAACCATCCATATAGTCGATATCTAAATAAATAGCATCACATGGAATCTTTAAATCTCGAAACTTTTGAGCTACTTCCTTTACACGCTTTTCAGGATAATAACTCCATTTAGACTGATGATAACCCAAGGCCCATAAGGGAGGTAATTCCGGTGTACCTGTTAAATCTGTATATGCAGTAACCACCTTTTCCATTTCTGGTCCGTAAAAGAAATAATAATTCATTTCGCCACCATCTGCCCAAAAACTAGTGGTATTACGTCTTTCATGAGCAAAATCAAAATGTGTCCTAAACGTATTATCAAAGAAAATACCATACGATTTTCCTTGATGCAGCCCCACATAAAACGGGATTGCCTTATATAAAGGATCTTGACCCTTATCATATGCATACTGATCAGTAACCCAGTTTTCTACTCGTTTTCCTTTTAAGTTAATATGAATAGCCTTATCTCCCAGGCCATAAAAACTCTCCGCATTTTGGGTGATCTTACTCATTTTAACGGTATTACCGCCATGTTCGTAATTCTCTTCCCAATGAAAACCAAGCTCATCTTCATTAATAATATTCCCATCAAAATCAGAAATTTGAGTGCGCATCGTTTTTTTATCTACCAAAATTTTCAGCCGCTCCGTTTCTACCCAATACTCGGTTTCAGTTTCTTGTACTTCGAGACGATTATATCCTTTACTAGCGTCTTCAGCTATGGCATAAGAAAAATCGGGTTCAAAAACGTGCTCAGTGGCATATCTAAATCGCAATGCACTATCTCTTAATATAGTAAGTTCTAGAACTACACCATTAGAAGTGGTAAAATAAAGTTTGTCTGATTCTTTTTTAAAGTGAACAATTTCATTAGGATAGAGATTGCCCTTATATTCTAGTTCCGTATTGGTAATCATAGTTTTAGCCTTAAATAGGTATCACAAAAGAACTACATTAGCCTCAAAAAGTAAAACTATGTTATTACCAGATATCAACTATAACGTTGTAGTTCATTAATATTTATTGAAAAATAACAACTCCAAGTGGCGGAATAGTAATTTCTACGGAGTTTTTGTAACCGTGCCAAGGTAGGGCACTACTTTCTAAGGTATTATTTTTCATACCACTACCCCCGTATGCCTTAGCATCACTATTAAAAATTTCTTTTAACGTTCCAGATATCGGCAAGCCTACTCTATAGTTGGTTCTAGGAACGGGAGTAAAATTACAGACTACAAAAAGGTCATTCTTCCTATTGTGGCCTTTTCTAATATAGGCAAGCACCGAGTTTTCCGCATCTTCATGATCTATCCATTGAAAGCCTTCTGAACTAAACTGTTTTTCATACAAAGCCGGGAAATCACAATACAGCTTATTAAGTTCTTTAACCATTTGCTGCACGCCACTATGCACCTCATATTGCAACAAATGCCAATCTAAACTTTCCTGAAAGTTCCATTCAGAAGACTGCCCAAACTCTGCTCCCATAAACATCAAATTAGCTCCAGGATGGGTATACATATAGGCAAAAAGCAATCTTAAGTTAGCAAAACGTTGCCATTCGTCTCCAGGCATGCGATACAATAATGACTGCTTACCATATACCACTTCATCATGCGAAAACGGTAACATAAAATTTTCCGAAAAAGCATAAGTCATGCTAAAAGTTAGATCGTTTTGATGATGTTTTCTATACACCGATTCTTTCTTAAAATAGGCCAAGGTATCGTGCATCCATCCCATCATCCATTTCATACCAAAACCTAGACCTCCATGCGCTACTGGCCTAGAAACCATAGAAAAAGAAGTAGACTCTTCTGCAATGGTCTGAACCCCATTAAAACTTTTATAGACTTCTTCATTGAGTTCTTTAATAAAAGAAATGGCCTCTAAATTTTCTCGCCCACCATGTATATTAGGTTCCCATTCTCCATCTTCTCTAGAATAATCTAAGTAGAGCATAGAGGCAACCGCGTCTACACGCAACCCATCCGCATGAAACTGATCTAACCAAAATAGTGCATTACT
>CAZWVO010000329.1:0-3261 GCA_964637535.1 uncultured Flavobacteriaceae bacterium | reverse complement strand
CTACGATATAGACGAAGTTTCCGCTGCTTCAAACAATACAAATAAAGATGAAGCGTTATCTGCTTTAGAGGTTCTTGGCTTTATGAGAAAGCAAGCCGAAAAAGCAATAGATAAAGTGCTGGCCAATGACCCGACATTAAGCGTTGAGAACATTATTAAACTGGCGCTGAAAAATTTGTAATAAAGTTTGAAAACAGGGGCAAAATTAGATCTTAAATCTTCATTTAAGTTTCTTTTCTTTTTGGGACTCTTCTTGGGCTCGGTAACAACCGTACTTGCCCAAGATACCAACGAGCAAGAGCAAGATACCATACAACAAGATTCTGTAAAAACAGGATTTGCCTTGGGAAAATTGAAGTTTGCCAACCCCAGTAGTATTGTTTCTAAGTACACCTACGACCCTCAGTTAGATAGATATATCTATACGGAAAGTGTGGGCGATTTCGATATTAACTATCCCGTTATTCTAACGCCCGCCCAATACCAAGAATTGGTTCGTAAGGAACGGATGAAATCCTATTTTAAAGAAAAAATTGATGCCTTTACCGGTAAAAAAGAAGGAAGTGAAGAGGCTAGAAAAAACCTCTTGCCCAACTTCTATGTAGATAATGACTTTTTTGAAACTGTTTTTGGAGGGAATTCTATTGAGGTAATTCCACAAGGGTCCGTTGCTATGGATCTTGGTGTAATTTGGCAAAAAAATGATAACCCTGCACTGTCGCCAAGAGCGCGTACTAATTTGGCTTTCGACTTTGACCAACGCATTAGCTTAAGTATGCTGGGTAAAATTGGAGAACGCTTGCAGGTTACCGCTAATTTTGATACCGAAGCTACTTTTGATTTCCAGAACCTTGTAAAACTAGATTATACGCCTACAGAAGACGATATTATTCAGAGTATTGAGATAGGTAATGTAAACATGCCTTTAAACAGTTCCCTTATTACCGGAGCGCAAAGTTTATTTGGTGTTAAAACACAATTGCAGTTTGGAAAAACTTCGGTTACGGCCGTATTTTCGGAACAACGTTCTCAAAGCAATACGGTAGTTGCTCAAGGTGGAGGTACCGTAAGTGAATTTGAACTCACAGCGCTAGATTATGACGAGGATAAACACTTTTTCCTATCACAGTATTTTAGAGATAATTATGATTCCTTTTTAAATAACTATCCTTTTATTAATAGCCCCATACAAATTACCCGTTTAGAAGTTTGGGTAACTAACCGAAGTCAGCAAACAACTAATGTTAGAAACGTAGTGGCTATTCAGGATTTAGGAGAGGCAAACCTGGGGCAAACACGTATTGGAAACTTGGGAGGTGCTGGAGCAACTTTCTTTGACCCTTCACTAGACTTGCCGCGTAACAGTGCAAATGATTATGACCCTAATGCCATAACAAGCGGAGGTGCATTGACCAATGCTATACGGGATATTGCAACCGTAGAAGCCGGATTTAATATTCCAGGATATCAGGTAAATCAGGGGTTTGATTATGCTATTTTAGAGAATGCAAGAAAATTAGATCAGAATAGAGATTACTCTTTTAATTCGCAATTGGGTTATATTTCCTTAAACCAACGTCTTAGTAATGATGAGGTACTGGCAGTAGCATTTCAATATACCGCTAACGGCCAGGTATATCAAGTTGGAGAATTTGCTAACGGGGGGGTAGATGCTACTACGGTAGATACAGGAGGTGTAGATCCAGTGATTAACAATAATACCTTAGTTTTAAAATTATTAAAAAGTAATATAACCACGGTCTCTGATCCTATCTGGGATTTGATGATGAAAAATATTTATGCCACAGGAGCTTTTCAGCTAAGTCAAGAAGATTTTAGACTTAACATTTTATACTCCGATCCTACACCAAGAAATTACATTACACCAGTAGATCCATCACCTGCGGCTGGATGGCCAGAGGGTTTAGAAGATCGTATTTTGTTAAGCGTGTTTAATTTGGATAGGCTTAATATTTATAACGATGTGCAACCTGGGGGAGATGGTTTCTTTGATTATACTCCGGGAATTACTATAGATCCGCAATCTGGAAATATCATTTTTACCAAGGTAGAACCCTTTGGAGAGTTTCTCTTTGAAGAGCTTGGTGGGGGTGTTTACGATGTAGAGAATGATCAGGGCTATAATGTAAACCAGCAGCTTTATGTATTTAGAAATATGTATGCCCAAACCAAAGCGGCCTCCTTGCAAGATGCAGAGAAGAACCGTTTTTTACTAAAAGGGCGATACACCTCTCAAGGAAGCAATGGTATTCCTATTGGAGCATTTAATGTGCCCCGAGGTTCTGTTCGCGTTACCGCTGGAGGAAGACAATTACAAGAAGGAATAGATTATACCGTAAACTATGCGGCAGGTACGGTTCAGATTTTAGACCCAAGTCTAGAAGCTTCGGATACACCTATAAATATCTCCGTAGAGAACAATGCTATTTTTGGACAACAAACGAGACGTTTTGCTGGGGTTAATGTAGAACATCAATTCAATGAAAATTTTGTTTTAGGAGGAACATTTCTTAACCTCAATGAGCGGCCACTTACTCAAAAATCTAATTTTGGAGTAGAGCCTGTAAACAATACTATTTTTGGTCTTAACGGAAACTTCTCTACAGAGGTTCCGTTTTTAACGCGTTTAGCCAATAAACTACCCAATATAGATACTGACGTACCGTCTAATATTTCTATCCGAGGCGAGATAGCGGCTCTGCGCCCCAATTCACCTAAGAACGCAGATTTTAGAGGAGAGACCACCACCTATATAGATGATTTTGAAGGGGCTCAGGCACTAATTGACATTCGATCTTCTTTAGGATGGACACTTGCAAGTACCCCTTTAGAATTTGGTAATGGAGGTCAACTTTTTGGAGCTTCTCCAACAGACCCTAATAACCTTTTAAATGGATACGGAAGAGCAAAGGTAGCATGGTATACTATTGATCCTATATTTTATACCAACCAAAGGCCTGCAGGCGTAAGTGATAATGATGTCTCTATAAATGCAACACGTAGGGTATTTATAGATGAAGTATTTCCGCAGGTAGATATTGCGCAAGGACAAACTACCGTTCAAAACACATTGGATATCGCGTATTATCCTAATGCAAAAGGACCTTACAATGATAACCCCAATTTTGGAGGTGCAACTCCAGATCAAAAATGGGGTGGAATTATGCGTTCTTTAAGCAGTACTAACTTTGAACAATCTAATGTAGAATTTGTACAGTTTTGGGTATTAGACCCCTATGT
>CAZWVO010000328.1:0-3273 GCA_964637535.1 uncultured Flavobacteriaceae bacterium | reverse complement strand
CAGCACTAGATACGGCAGCGCCACCCATTCCAATTCGATAATTATCTCCTCCTAGAATAACAATTTTATCTCCTGTCTCCGGGGTGTCTTTTAAGGCTTGCTCGGCTTTTCCATAGCCAATACCGCCAGCTTGCATAATAACTTTGTCATAGGCGATACGCCTGTCATCTTCACTGTGTTCGAAAGTTAATATAGAACCTGTAATCAAGGGTTGTCCAAATTTGTTCCCAAAATCAGATGCTCCGTTAGAAGCTTTAATAAGAATATCCATTGGTGTTTGATACAACCAGTTGCGTTCAGGCATTCCTTTTTCCCATGGTCGCTCTTCCTCTAATCGAGAATAGGCAGTCATGTACACCGCAGTCCCGGCTAAGGGTAACGAACCTTTACCACCCGCTAACCGATCTCGTATTTCCCCACCAGAACCCGTAGCAGCCCCATTAAACGGTTCTACGGTAGTAGGAAAATTATGTGTTTCCGCTTTTAAGGAAATCACAGATTCAAATTCTTTTTCTTCGTAAAAATCGGGTTTATCTGCCGTTTTAGGGGCAAATTGAATTGCTTTGGGCCCTTTTACAAAAGCAACATTGTCTTTATATGCAGAAACAATATCATTAGGATTCTCCTTGGAGGTCTTTTTAATTAGTTTAAACAGGGACGTAGCTTTTTCCTTCCCATCAATAATAAAAGTACCATTGAAAATTTTATGTCGGCAATGTTCTGAGTTTACCTGACTAAAACCGAAGACTTCAGAATCGGTTAGTTTACGCCCCATTTTTTCGGCCAAACCGTTGAGGTACGCCACCTCTTCATCACTTAATGCTAACCCTTCTTTCCGGTTGTACGCTGCAATATCTGCAATAGGTAAAATGGCTTCGGGCGTTACATCAATGGTATAAATATCTTGCTTGAGACCACTATATTTTTGCGAAATCATAGGATCAAAATCCATAAAGTCTTCCGAAACCACCAGAAATTCTTCAATTCTACTAATTCCAGCAATACCCATGTTTTGGGTAATTTCTGTAGCATTGGTACTCCAAGGGGTTATCATGGCAGCTCTAGGGCCAACAAAAAAGGCGTCTAAGGACGCCGCGTTTATTTTGGGTTGGTTGCCAAACAACCAGTTGAGTTTTTCTATGTCTTCTTGTAAAAGTTCTTGCGGAGTCGCTACCGCAAAAACTTTAGTGCTTAAGTCTCCAAAAAAATGAATCATTGAATAGGTAGCTAGTTTTTATTATCAAAGCACAAATTTACATTTTTAATATGGTTTATAAAGTGAGAAATGAGTACAGTTTCTAACAGTTTTTTACTAAAATTGTTTATAAGCCTAAGATCTCTTTAGATCTTAATTAGGGTTGTTTACGTACTAATAAAGCCATGTAAAAACCATCAAAACCACTACTAGAAGCATAGATGTTATTATCTTTTTCTAAGCTAAAGTCCTTACCTTCTTCAGAATTTAAGAAATGAGTTACTTGTTCTTTATTTTCTTGTGGCAGAATGGAGCAGGTAGCATAGACTAATTTCCCTCCCGGTTTCACCATTTTACTGTAATCTTTTAGTAGTTGTTTTTGCGTACTGGTTACCCTATCCAAAAAATCGGGTTGCAATTTCCATTTTGCATCAGGATTTCTGCGTAACACGCCAAGGCCTGTACAGGGGGCATCTATAAGCACTCTGTCTGCACTAGCATGCAGTTTTTTAATCACTTTAGTAGTGCTAATATGCCTGGTTTCTACATTATGCGCCTTGTTACGTTTTGCTCTGCGCTTTAGTTCTTTTAATTTATTTTCATAAATATCTAAGGCTATAAGTTGCCCTTTATTTTCCATTAATGCCGCTAGATGCAAGGTTTTACCTCCAGCTCCAGCACATGCATCTACTACTCTTTGTCCAGGACGTACATCAAGATAAGGAGCAACTAGCTGAGAAGAAGCATCCTGTACTTCAAACCATCCTTTTTTGAAGGTTTCGGTTCTAAAAACGTTAGCGCGTTCTACCAGCTGTAGGGCATCATTGTGGTTTTTTACCGTTTCAATATTAATATCTTCTTCCAATAAGGCTTTTCGTAATTTCTCCTTTGTGGTTTGTAGCGTATTTGTTCTTAGTACTACAGCGGCAGTTTTGTTTAAAGCTTCAATTTCTTTTGTCCACTTCGCATCTCCTAACGCCTTAGCTCCTAACTCATCTAACCAATCAGGTATGGATTCTTTAAACTTTCTAATTTTAGAAAGTTCATCAAAACGCCCTTTAATTCTTCTAGTAGGAACGGGTTCTATTTGCTTCCAATCTGGTAGCGTAATTCCTCTTAACACTGCCCAAACGGCAAACATTCTAAAAAGCTTAGGTCTAGTATATGGTGCTTTTACCTCTGCAATTTCTGCGTAAAGACGTTTCCAACGCACCATTTCATAAGTGGTTTCTGCAATAAAACCTCTGTCTCTAGCACCCCAACGTTTATCGTATTTCAGTACCTTTTCTACCACTTTATCCGCATATTCTCCCTCATTAAATATAAAATTTAATGCATCAACTACCGCAAAAACTAAATTTCTATGTAACCGCATTCCTAGATAATTAAGGCCGCAAAGGTAGGCTTTTGAAATTGCATTATTTGTGTAATAAAGGGATCAAATTTAACCCTTTAGCGAGTTTTTTTCCTTATAGGCGGTCTTGTATAAGAAATAATAAGTGTTCACTTAATCATTCTGACAGTTCACTGATTTTTAAAATTCCATGCTGTTCTTATCACTACTTTTATAACAGTAAATCAGTTTAAAAGGTAACGGGCTATTAAAAAACAATGCTATTATGAATTTAAAAATTAGGTTATGCTTTTTGTTAGTTTGTACTCTAATGGCCTGCAAGAGCAATAAAGATACTCATGAACATGGAGCAGATGCACATACGCACAATACAGTTTCAGAAAATAGTTTGGAAGATTATTTTGCAGCCTATAGTCTAGAGGATAATGAATTTGGGACAAAAACGATAGTTACGATTACCAAGAATGAACGAATTATGGTAACCAATTCACTGCCAAATCATAGTACTGGTGCCTTTCCAAACAAAGGGAACCCTAATACTATTTCCAAGCAAAACAAAACGTATAACTTTCCGTTGCGTCCTAAATATATAGGGAAACCACAACGTGTAAGAGAAACAGGAATTGCTTTGAACGGAATTAAATTTGAACCAGGTACGGGGGAAGTGGTGGTTTGCGAAACAGGAGAAAACTACCGTGTTGAAGCCATACAGGATCTCATAGAT
>CAZWVO010000327.1:0-3279 GCA_964637535.1 uncultured Flavobacteriaceae bacterium | reverse complement strand
TAACTGTACTCATTAATTTGGCCCCAAGAGACTTAAGAGGGGTAACTAGTGAAGGAATGATTCTGATGACGGAAAACGCCGATGGCAAACTCGTATTTGTTAATCCAGATGAAGATGGAGTAGGCAACGGTGAAGGAATTAGCTAAGTAGCCTTAAGAAAGAATACCTTCTTACATCCTAAGCATCTAGAAAAAACCATATACACCCGTCTTTCATGCAACTGGCTTCGTACATAACCAAACACACCCAATTACCCGAAAAAAGCGTGGAAAATACCATACAGCTTCTAAATGAAGATTGTACCATTCCTTTTATATCGCGGTATAGAAAAGAACGCACGGGAAACTTGGACGAAGTACAAGTTGGTGAGATTGTGGCATTTAAAGCCCAGTTTGAAGCCCTAGAAAAAAGAAAGCGTGCTATTATTAAAGCTGTTGAGGAGCAAGGAGTGTTGACTCCTGAGTTACGTTCAAAATTGGAAGCAACCCAAGATATTACGAGTCTAGAAGACCTTTATCTTCCCTTTAAAAAAAGCAAAAAAACCAAAGCAGAAGTCGCTCGGAAACTAGGGCTAGAACCGCTAGCCAAAGTAATCATGAGCCAACGTACCGAGGAAATTGAATATGTGGCTTCAAAATATTGTTCTAAAGAGGTGTTAAATGAAGATGATGCGCTAGAAGGCGCTAGACATATTATTGCGGAATGGATCAATGAACGTACCGATATTCGAAATCAAATACGACATCAATTAGAAAAATTTGCGCAACTCACTACCAAAGTTGTAAAAACAAAAAAGGAAGGCGAAAAAGCCCAGAAATACAGAGATTATTTTGACTGGAGCGAGTCGCTAAATCGATGCCCCTCGCACCGACTACTAGCCATTCTTCGAGCGGAAAATGAAGGTTTTATTCGTGTTAAAATTGAAATAGACAATGATAAGGCTATTTGGAAAATAGAAGATCGAATTTTAAAAGCCAATAATCAAAGTGCTGCCCAGATTAAATTAGCTATTGCAGAAGCGTACAAAAGACTACTACTCCCTTCCCTATCTAACGAACTCATGCGAAAAGCAAAGGAAAAGGCAGATGATGCTGCTATTGCTGTTTTTGCTAAAAACTTAAAACAATTGCTTCTAGGTGCTCCGCTAGGAGAGAAACGCATTTTAGCCATTGACCCTGGTTTTAGAACAGGTTGTAAAGTGGTTTGTTTAAATGCTCAGGGCGAGTTAGAACACAATGAAACTATTTACCCTCATGCTCCCAAAAATGACAGTAAAGGGGCTATAAAAAAAATTAGTTCCTTAGCAGATGCCTATAAAATAGAGGCTATAGCTATTGGTAACGGAACAGCTTCTAGAGAAACAGAACAGCTCATTAAACGCATTACCTTTAAAAATCCGCCAGAGATTTATGTGGTTAGCGAAGCTGGTGCTTCCATCTATTCTGCTTCCAAAATTGCCAGAGATGAGTTTCCCAATTACGACGTAACCGTACGTGGCGCAGTCTCTATTGGCAGACGCCTTGCAGATCCCTTGGCAGAATTGGTGAAAATAGATCCTAAATCCATTGGAGTAGGTCAATACCAACACGACGTAGACCAGAACAAACTAAAAACTTCTTTGGATACCGTAGTAGAAAGCTGCGTAAATGCTGTTGGGGTAAATATCAATACCGCCAGTACCTCCTTACTAAGTTATGTCTCTGGAATTGGGCCCAAACTGGCAGAAAATATGGTAAGCTACAGGAACCTCAATGGAGCATTTGCCAGTAGGAATGCTATAAAAAAAGTGCCTCGTTTAGGAGGTAAAGCTTTTGAACAAGCCGCTGCCTTTTTACGTATTAAACATGCTAAAAACCCCTTAGACAACTCTTCGGTACATCCAGAAAGCTATACTATTGTTGAAAAAATGGCAAAGGATAGAGGCATTCCGCTACCCCAATTAATTGGCAATAAAAATGAACTAAAACAAATTACGCTTAACACCTATTGTACAAACACTATTGGCCTACCCACCTTAAAAGATATTATTGACGAATTGGAAAAGCCTGGTTTAGATAACCGTGAAAAAGCCAAGATATTTACCTTTAATGAAAACATTAAAACCATAATTGATTTGCACGAGGGAATGTTACTTCCTGGCATTGTAAACAATATCACTAATTTTGGATGCTTTGTAGATATTGGTATTAAAGAAAGCGGTTTAATTCACATTTCTAACTTATCCAACACCTTTGTAAAGGATGTAAACGAACATGTACACCTACAGCAACAAATTGTAGTAAAGGTGTTGCAAATAGATGTCGCAAGAAAACGTATTCAGCTGGCGCTACATTCTTAATTACACCAACCTTTGTACGCCTACGCGCTAGTTGCTTCTTATTGAACTAACCAAAGATGCTCCTTTTGATTTTTTTACAAAAAAGAGTATCTTATGAGTGTATTTATGTGGGGCAAAAGAATTTTTATAGGAATAGTATCCTTATGTTTTCTCTTGAATGCAAAGGCTCAAGAAAGTGAGGAAATTGTTGGTCAAATAATTGATCAAAAATTGAAGTTCCCTGTGGTTTTTGCTACCGTTCAATTGCAAAAGGAAGAAAGCGGAGTTGTTGCCGATGAAAATGGCTACTTCCGAATTCCCGCTAATCATCTTAGCACAGATGAAATACTTCGTATATCTGCTATTGGTTATGAAACCAAGACGCTACAATTTAAAACCTTAAGTACGCACAAAATCAATACTATTTTTTTAACTCCTAGGGTAGAATCGTTAAACGAAGTAGTGCTGAAACCTGGAAATACCAAAAGTACAAAGCTATCTGCTGAAGGTATTGTAAAAAAAGCAATTCAAAACATTGGTGTAAATTACCCCCGACAAGCTTTTTCTTATATTGGCTATTACAGAGATTATCAATTGCTAAATAACCAATACACCAATTTAAATGAAGGTATTGTAGAAGTATTTGATGGAGGGTTTGCTACCGATCAATTAACGGATAGCATAAACCAAACCCTGCTCTACAGCTTTAGAACCAACACCAATTTTATTACAGATTCTACTGTAGCTGTGCCCTATGGCAGTGACAATAAATTTATAAAACACAGTAGCATATCTCCCTTGGGGGGAAACGAATTAAGCCTCTTAAACTTGCACGACCCCATTAGAAACAACAAGCGAAAAACCTTTTCTTTCATCTACAAACTACGAGAAAATTTTGTGGCGCATCACGATTTTGAATTATCTAATATTCATTACCTCGATGATACCCCCTTGTATGAAAT
>CAZWVO010000326.1:0-3285 GCA_964637535.1 uncultured Flavobacteriaceae bacterium | reverse complement strand
TTTAAATAGTTTACTAAGGGTTCTGGTTTAGCAATACCGGTAACCAAGGTTACTTCTTTTTCTTTAAGGTCATTTAAAGTTAGTTTGTTTTGAAAACCTCCTAGTGTACTGCTATACGCCAAATAACTGAATAACACCTGCTGATATGGCTTTGGTTGTAAACGTGCTTTCAGTTCTTGCCGCTGTGTTTTGGTTAAGTTAGGCGGACATTTCGTTACAATAATATAGTTCGCACGTTTTGCCTGCGATCTACTATCTCTAAGATCGCCCGTAGGAAGATAACAGTCATCACTATAAAGTTGGTTATAGGCCGTAAGCAAAATGGATAAATGGGGCTTTATTTTTCTATGTTGAAAAGCGTCGTCAAGAATAATGATATCGGGGTTTACTTTTTCTTTCAGTAGGCGTACTCCGTTTAAACGGTTGACATCTACCGCTAAGGCTACTCCAGGAAATTTGGAATAGATCTGATAAGGCTCATCACCTAATGTTTCTACAGTACTGTTTGAGGACGCCATAAAAAATCCTTTTGATTTCCTACCATACCCCCTGCTTAATACCGCTAATTTATGGCTATCCTTTAAAGTTGCTATTAAAAATTCGACCATAGGCGTTTTACCGGTTCCTCCTACACTTAAGTTTCCCACACATACGGTTGGTGTTGTTGTGGTTTGGGAAGAAAACCAACCGATATCATACATTAGATTTCGGATAGCTACAACCACCTGATAGATCCAGGAAAAGGGATAGGCTATTTTTCTAAGCAGCTGCATTAGAACGAAAATATAATATTTTATCTTTGGTAGCCTAACAAAGCTGCAAAATGATTGTAAAAGACGTTACTACTATTCTTGAAGAATTAGCTCCCTTACATTATGCTGAAGATTTTGACAATGTAGGGCTACTAGTTGGAGACGCTAATGCAACCGTAACTGGAATTTTAGTTACTCTTGATACCTTAGAAAATGTAATAGATGAAGCCATTGCTAAAAAATACAATCTAGTTGTAAGTTTTCATCCTATTATTTTTGGAGGACTTAAAAAACTTACCGGCGCTACCTATGTAGAACGTGTAGTCTTAAAAGCCATTCGTAATAATATTGCTATTTACAGCATGCACACCGCTTTAGACAATGCAAGAGACGGGGTAAATGCTAAAATCTGCGAAATACTAGGGGTAAACCAAACCGAAGTACTAATCCCTAAAAAACAGCTTATACGTAAGTTAACAACGTATGTACCGGTGGCGGAGGCAGAAAAATTAAAAAAACATCTTTTTAGTGCTGGAGCTGGAACTATAGGAGATTATAGCGAATGTAGTTTTACTGTAGAAGGCGAAGGAAGTTACAAAGCAGGTCCAAAGGCTACTCCAACCAAAGGGAATTTAGGAGAGACGCATTACGAAAGTGAAGCGCAAATTAACTGTACCTATCCCAAAGCAAAGGAAAGCGCAATACTTAAAGCGCTATTTACTCAGCATCCGTATGAGGAAGTTGCCTACGAGATTAGCAGTTTAGAAAACAGCAACCAGCATCTTGGAATGGGCAGGGTAGGCAACTTAACGCAACCTATGAACGAAAAGGCCTTTTTACAGTTCCTTAAAGATAAGATGAACGCAAGTGTAGTAAGGCACTCTAAACTGTTAGGAAAGCCAATTAAACGTGTTGCCGTATTAGGCGGTAGTGGCGCCTTTGCCATAGGGGCTGCAAAAAAAGCAAATGCAGATGTTTTTGTTAGTGCCGACATTAAATATCATCAATTTTACGAAGCTGAAGACAAAATGGTAATCGCAGATATTGGACACTATGAAACTGAGCAGTTTACAAAAAATCTTTTAGTTGACTATCTTACAAAAAAAATTCCTAATTTTGCAGTCGCTCTATCGCAGAGCATTACAAATCCCATCAAGTATTTTTAAATATGGCAACAAAGACAGAAGCAACAGTAGAAGACAAATTAAGAGCTTTATATGATTTGCAATTAATTGATTCTAGAGTTGACGAAATTCGCAATGTACGAGGAGAACTTCCTTTGGAAGTTGAAGATCTTGAAGATGAGGTACTTGGACTTAAGACCAGGCTCGACAAGCTTAAGACAGACGTGGAAACAATCAATTTTGAGATTACGGCAAAGAAAAATTTAATTGAAGAGGCTAAAGTACTTATCAAAAAGTATGCGGAACAGCAGAAAAATGTACGTAACAGTCGAGAGTTTAACTCGCTCACCAAAGAAGTAGAATTTCAGGAATTGGAAATACAATTGGCTGAAAAAAATATTAAAGAATTTAAGGTTCAGATTGAGCAAAAAAAGGAAGTGGTTAACGAAACTAAGGAACGTCTTGGGGAGCGTGAAGCACACTTAAAGCACAAAAAAGGAGAATTGAATGCGA
Source organism: uncultured Flavobacteriaceae bacterium (assembly GCA_964637535.1). Classification (GTDB taxonomy): domain Bacteria; phylum Bacteroidota; class Bacteroidia; order Flavobacteriales; family Flavobacteriaceae; genus CANMSI01. Next base: position 896 of record CAZWVO010000326.1, on the reverse strand, counting down.
TTCTAGCAGAAACGGAAAAGGAAGAAAAAGCCCTTTTGAAAAAATCTGAAGAATATCAAAAGCAGATTGAAGAGCGTTTGGTAAAAGCATATGTTCGTATTAGAGGTAATGTAAAAAATGGTTTAGCTGTTGTTCCTATTGAAAGAGGAGCGTCTGGAGGATCTTTCTTTACTATTCCACCTCAAGTCCAGGTAGAAATTGCAGCACGTAAAAAGATTATTACCGATGAACATAGTGGTAGAATTTTAGTAGATCCTACCCTAGCAGAGGAAGAACAAGTAAAAATGCAAGCACTTTTCAAGAAATTGTAAGCACTACTTAATACCATAAAAAAAGCCATGCAATACAAGATATTGCATGGCTTTTTTCCTATTCAAGATGAGTTAGGCTATTATAGCGCTTCTAACATTAGTTCTTCTATTTCTTTACTATCCCATTTTTCCATAATGTTAGGGGTTTGCATTACTTTTTGCATCACCTTTTCTTGCGCATCGCCAATGGCAAGCGCTTCTGCATATGGTTTATCCGAAAAGGTAACCCTAGAATATACTGGAACCCATTTATCAGGATATTTTGCTGCAAAACGCTTTTCTATTTTCTTTTGAAGCAAGAATAATGGATCTGCCGTTTTACTGCTCATTTCAACAAAATTTCGATAGCTAAGTTCTGCTATAGCATCTGCATTAGGTTTACGTTTTTCCTGATACGTCTTAAAAATAGTCTCCCAATCATCTCCATAGGTGTTCATTAGTTCACTTAAAACATAAATATCTTCAAAACCTGCGTTCATTCCTTGCCCATAAAAAGGTACAATAGCATGGGCAGAGTCTCCTACTAAAGCTACTTTATCCCAATAGGACCACGGATAACATTTCATAGTTACCAAAGCGCTAGTT
>CAZWVO010000325.1:0-3288 GCA_964637535.1 uncultured Flavobacteriaceae bacterium | reverse complement strand
GCTTGAAAGACCTCTGGCTCGTAGTTTTCAAATAGTTGATATGCTAAAATTAGCATAGCATCACCCGAAAGAATTCCTGTATTTAGATTCCATTTTTCATGAACGGTTTCCTTACCTCTTCTCAAAGGTGCGTCATCCATTATATCATCATGCACTAAAGAAAAATTATGAAATACTTCAATGGCTAAGGCTGCGTCTAACGCTTCTTTATACGATCCTCCAAAAAATTCTGTACTCATTAATGTCAATACTGGCCGTAAACGCTTTCCCCCTAAACCAAGAATATAGGTGATGGGTTCATAGAGATTTTTAGGTTTTCTTGTAGTAATTTTTGTTTCAAGATGAGCAATAAAAGCTGCTCTATAGACCGCTATGGTTTGCATTAAGGAAAGTTTTTTCAAAAATACAAGATTTCCGTAGAACCTAGTGCAATTCCTTAGGCGTTAAGCAAACGTTAAAAATTAATAAAACCATGGAAACTTTTAATGTTTTTTAAGTTTCCTGATGTATATTTGCTCCCGCTATGAAGGAAAAAATATTAAATAAGGCTACCGATCTGTTTCTAATGTTAGGTTTTAAAAGTGTAACCATGGATGATTTAGCCCAAGAAATGGGTATTTCCAAAAAAACCATTTATACACATTATCAAAACAAAACACAGTTAGTAGAAGCCTGCACCATGCGTATGTTTTTTTATATCTCGGATGGTATTGACACCATTTGTGCCTTAGAAAAGAACCCTATTGAAGAACTGTATGATATTAAAAGGTTTGTAATGCAGCATTTAAAAGACGAAAAATCGTCGCCGCAATATCAGCTTCAGAAATACTATCCAGTAATTTATAATACGCTTAGGGAAAAACAATACGAAATGATGCAAGATTGCGTGGTTATAAATATTAAACGCGGTATAGCTATGGGTATATATAGAGAAAATCTAAACGTCGATTTTGTGTCTAGAATCTATTTTTCAGGCGTAACGAGCATTAAAGATTATAAACTATTCCCTCCCAACAAATTTAACATGAGTCTTTTACAAGATCATTATTTAGAATATCACCTAAGGGGAATTGTTACTCCAAAAGGACGAAAAGTATTGAACGCTATTATCAACTCAAATCAGGAATAAATGAGAACTACACTTGGTATCATTTTAATTACAGTATCTGGCTTTTTTGGGTTTTCCCAAGAACCAGCTGCTTCCTACACTTTGGAAGAAGCTATTGCCTTTGCACTGCAAAACAACTATAGTGTTATTAACGCAGAAAGAGACCTTACTGATGCCCAGAAGCAAAAGTGGGAAGTAATTGCAAGTGGCTTACCACAAATCTCGGGGAACATATCGTATAACAATCAATTAAAACAACCTTTAACGCAGATTCCTTCAGAGTTTTTTGGAGGAACACCGGGTACGTTTCAGGAAGTAGTTTTTAGAGAAGCTCAGCAGACCACCGCCACCGCTACCTTAAATCAACAAATTTTTGACGGTTCCTATATTGTAGGAGTGCAAGCCACTAAATCCTTTATCCGTTTTAGCGAGAACAACAAAGAAAAAACAGATTTAGAGATAAAAAAAGCTGTGGTAGAGGCTTACGGAAATGTATTGTTATCTCAAGAAAGTATTGCCATTGTAGAACGTAATAAAGCTACTGTGGAAACCAATCTTTACGAAAGTCAAAAACTTTTTGAAAACGGATTGGCCGAAGAAGAGCGTGTTGAACAACTGCAAATTACTTTAGCCAATATTGAAAGTCAATTAAAAAATACCATTCGGTTAAAAAACACAACACTCCAATTGCTTAATTTAACCATGGGATTGGATATAGACAACCCCACAGTACTCTCCGAGAACTTGGATGATCTTACTCAAAAAAAGATCAATTTAGGGATACTAGAAACGGATTTTAAAATTGAAAACAATATCGATTTTAAACAGGTTACCAACCTTAATGAACAACGTTTTTACGAACTTAAATTAGCCAAAAGCAGGGCTTTACCAACGCTTAATGCTTTTGTAAATTACGGAGCTACTGCATTTAGTGATCAGTTTAATTTCTTAAATGGAAACCAGGAATGGTTCGAGTCTTCGGTTCTAGGCTTTGACCTTAACATTCCCCTTTTTAGCTCCTTAAGGCGTAGTGCTAGTACCCAGCGGGCAAAAATTGCTTTTGAGAAAGCCAAGACCCAGCTACTAGAGACCGAACAACAAATTCGTTTAGGACTAGAGCGGGCGCAAGGTAATTATCAGTTTAGTATTGAACAATACAATACCGCTAAAGCGAACTTATCCTTAGCAGAGCGTATTGAGAACAAAAATCAGATCAAGTATACCGAAGGTTTAGCAAGCAGCTTTGAGCTAAGACAGGCGCAATTGCAACTCTACGCCGCTCAGGACGAATATTTGAGATCTATGGTTAGCGTAATTAATGCTAAAACCGAATTGGAAAACATTATGAATAATTAAATGATTACATCCATATGCGTATTCAAAAAAACATATCAATCACAAATATCATTCCCATGAAAAAGTTATTTTATTTTCTTTCACTAAGCTTTCTTATTATAAGCTGTGGAGGCGGATCAGAACAAACTGTTGAAGACCTTATAGCATCCGATGATATCAAAGCCATTAAGGAACGGAAACAAAACCTTACGGAAGAGCAGCGTCTACTTAACAATCAAATAGCCTTATTAGATTCTGTTATTAGCGCAAAAGACGGTAACGAAAAACTGCCTTTGGTAAGTACACTCACCGCTGAAGCTCAAAAATTTGATCATTTCTTAGAGCTTCAGGGCGATGTAATGACTAAGCAAAATGTTCTTATTTATCCCGAAATGTCTGGAACCTTATTACGGGTATACGCCAAAGAAGGGCAAAAAGTAAGTAAAGGTCAAACCTTAGCCAAAATTGATGATGGTGGCATGGGAAGCCAGTTAGAACAACTCAAAACACAAGCCAGCTTGGCAAAAACCACTTTTGAACGGCAACAGCGCCTATGGGATCAGAAGATTGGTTCTGAAATTCAGTATTTACAGGCAAAAGCCAGTTACGAAGCCAGCGAAAATATGGTAATGCAAGCGCAAAGTCAGTTAGGAAAATCTGTTATTAGAGCCCCTTTTTCCGGTATTATTGACGATGTCATCAAAGATCAAGGAACCGTAGTAGCCCCTGGGCCCGGATCAGAAGTTTTCCGGATTGTAAACCTCTCCAATATGTATGTATCTGTTGATGTTCCAGAGGGGTATTTAGGAGGTATTCAAAAAGGAAAGGAAGCTAAGGTATACTTC
>CAZWVO010000324.1:0-3296 GCA_964637535.1 uncultured Flavobacteriaceae bacterium | reverse complement strand
GAACCTGCAGGGTTTTCTGATAGTGCAGTGAGATCTCCACCAAGGGCGCCAAAAGCACCGCTCAAAGAACGGTAGCGAGCTGTTCCCAAGGTTTCTTGTTGCGAGTATTGTAAGGTTTCTCCAATGCTTTGCGCTTGAGAAAAGGATGCAAAAAGCAGGGCCACCATAAGGATTAGGCTATCTTTTTTCATGTTTATTTTTTTGATGCTATTTTTTGAAATCAATAATTATCTACGTCTGCTAGAACTGCGACCTGAACTTCGAGCTCCTGAACTACTTCTTGAAGACCCAGAACTTCTGCTGCCAGAGTACGATCTGCTGCCACTGCTGCTACTTCTAGAATACGACCTGCTGCTAGAAGATCTATTACTTCCAGAAGAATAAGATCTATTACTGCTAGACGATCTATTATATGAGTTATTGTTTCTACTTCTCGAGGTGCTAGAGCTTCTGTTGGCATTACTCGAGCGCTGGGAAGTAGATGGTCTATTCGCATTTTGGTTAGCAGAGCGAGATGATCTAGAAGTAGTGTAAGCTCTATTGCTATTACTTCTATTCTGCTGCGCTGACGGCACACGACTTCTGCTATAGGTGCTATTTCCTGAACTACTTCTTATTGCACGTTGTTGTTGGCTATAAGATGATCGCCCTCTATTTATGGTAGTTCCATTAGATGATCTTCGCGCTGCTACAGAACGTCCTCTGTTATAACGCGCAGCATTTGCTCTAGAACGGGAATAATAGGATCTGTTATAATTGTTGAATACGTATGGATTTCCGTAAAATCCTCCTCCATAAAATGGGGGGCAGTAAAAACCACCTCCATAGAAGCCATTCCAGCCCCATCCGCGGTTCCAACCCCAGTTATTCCAACCGAATCCCCAGCCGCCGTTCCAACCCCATCGGTTGCCCCAGCCCCAGTTATTCCATCCATAGCCCCAGCCACCGTTCCAGCCCCAGTTGTTCCAACCAGCATTCCATCCATTATTATAGACGTTAATTACTGCTTGGTCATTATAGGAAGATCCCCATGGACCATTTTGATTAGCAACATAACCTGTTTCTGCAGGTACGGGCTCATTTTCGCTGTAGCCATCGCTAGAGTAGCTTTCAATATCCGTAAAAACCGCACCCTCTGTAGGAATGCTGTCGTATTGTTGTGCCTTGTTGGCAAAATATTCTTTGTAAGGATTAGGTGCCGCCGGAGCTTGTTGTGTAGCGGGTGCCTGAGTTGTCTGTGGTGCTCTTGGTGCAACTGCACGTGATGAGGTGCTATTATAAATGCCGTCATCGTCATAAGAAACATGTTCAAAAGAGCCGCATGAAGTTAATACTAGTGCTAGCATAGTAAAAAGTGCTACGCTTATTTTTTCTCGGAGGTTGTCAGTATTTTTCATATCTCGGCATTTTTATTGTTGAACTATACAAATTTAGTTAGTTTTGCGCTAACTTAATTATATTTAACACTGTCACAATAGTTGTGCCAAATACTGTATATGGGCAAGAATTTAACGAAAAGAAGCGAAGATTACTCGAAATGGTATAACGAATTGGTTGTCAAAGCCGATCTAGCAGAAAACTCTGCAGTAAGAGGGTGTATGGTGATCAAACCCTATGGCTATGCGATTTGGGAGAAAATGCAAGCAGAACTCGATAAAAAGTTTAAAGAGACGGGGCATCAGAATGCGTATTTTCCACTTTTTGTACCAAAAAGCCTGTTCGAAGCGGAGGAAAAAAATGCGGAAGGTTTTGCCAAAGAATGTGCAGTGGTGACGCATTATCGACTCAAAACAAATCCAGATGATCCAACGAAGTTAATCGTTGATCCAGAAGCTAAATTAGAAGAAGAATTAGTGGTGCGCCCAACATCCGAAGCGATTATTTGGAATACCTATAAAGGCTGGATACAGTCGTATCGTGATTTACCTATTTTAATTAATCAATGGGCCAATGTGGTACGATGGGAGATGCGTACGCGTTTATTCTTACGTACTGCAGAATTTTTGTGGCAAGAAGGGCATACTGCACATGAAACAAGATCAGAGGCAGAAGCAGAAACAATGCAAATGAATAATGTCTATGCGGATTTTGTGGAGAATTTTATGGCTATTCCAGTAATTAAAGGACGTAAGACGGAGAGCGAACGTTTTGCAGGAGCAGAAGATACCTACTGTATTGAAGCTTTGATGCAAGATGGAAAGGCGCTGCAAGCGGGTACTTCACACTTTTTAGGACAGAATTTTGCTAAGGCATTTGATGTAAAGTTTACTTCTAAAGAAGGGAAACAAGATTATGTGTGGGCGACCTCATGGGGAGTGTCTACCAGGCTAATGGGAGCCTTGATTATGACACATAGTGATGATAATGGTTTGGTATTACCGCCCAACTTAGCACCAATACAAGTAGTAGTTGTACCTATATATAAAGGACAAGAGCAATTGGACGCCATTTCGGAAGTTGCTAATGAAATTGCTGGAGATTTAAGAGCGAAAGGAATTTCGGTAAAGTATGATAATCGCGATACTCATAAACCAGGTTGGAAATTTGCACAATATGAATTGCAAGGGGTGCCTTTGCGTATTGGTATTGGACCTAAAGATTTAGAAAAAGGTACAGTCGAATTAGCGCGCAGAGATACCTTAAGCAAGGAATTTGTTGCTAAAGTTGAGGTCGTGACAAAAGTAGAAAACCTTTTAGAGGAAATACAAGAAAGTTTACACCAGCGAGCGACTACGTATCGTGATGAGCATATTACTGAGGTGAATTCTTATGAAGAATTTAAAAAGGTATTAGAAAATAAAGGCGGTTTTATTTCCGCACATTGGGATGGAACTGCTGAGACCGAAGATCGTATCAAAAAAGAAACCAAAGCGACAATACGATGCATTCCTTTTGATCGCAAAGAAGAGCAGGGGAGTTGTGTGTTGACAGGTGAAAAGTCTGAAGGAAGAGTGTTGTTTGCTAAGGCATATTGATTTTTTTAGGTATCAGGTATCAGGTTTTGGATATCAGGGAAGTCTCTTTCCAGGTTTTCAAAAACCTTGAAGGTGGTAAAATACATACGAATTAATATCTACAAGGTCAAAAAAAGACCTCGCAGGATCACGAGCAGATTAATACAATTCAAACCTGAAACCTAAAACCCCAAACCCGAAACCTTTTAGTTAATACCTACAAGGTCATAAAAAGACCTTGCAGGATTACGAGCAGATTAATACAATTCAAACCTGACACCTAAAACCTCAAACCCGAAACCTTTTAGCTAATACCTACAAGGTCAAAAAGAGACCTTGCGG
>CAZWVO010000323.1:0-3330 GCA_964637535.1 uncultured Flavobacteriaceae bacterium | reverse complement strand
TTGTTATACTTTTCCTGCTGCTCTTTTTATTTACACCAGTAGGATTTTTTCTTAAGGTTCAACTTAATAAATTGATTTCATTCAGCCCATCTACCTTACCTGAAAAGGAACAATTACCGCTACAATCGTATCAGTGGAATTTGAACGCTACTGACGGAGCAGAATTTGCATTAACAGAAGCTAAAGGCAAGGTTGTTTTTATTAATTTTTGGGCTACGTGGTGTCCGCCCTGTGTAGCCGAGATGCCAGATCTCCAAGAACTATATAATCAATATAAGGATGATGTTGTTTTTCTTTTTGTAGCTAATGACGAAAGAGAAAAAGTGCAGAATTTTATGCAAAAAAAAGGATATCGCTTGCCTGTATATTACGAAAACTCAGCGCCACCAAAAGATCTAGAGCATCCTAGTATTCCCACCACTTATGTAATAGATAAAGAAGGTAAAATTGTGCTTAAAAAGGTAGGTGCTGCTAGTTGGAATTCCGAAGCGATGTTTGAAACCTTAGACGCATTGTTGAAATAATACAGCGGGTATAGACGCCTCAGATTTTATTTTTTAAAATATTTGAAAGGAACAAAGAGCATTCCAAAACATTCACCATCTTCTTTGCCTAAATGTTTATGATGTATTTTATGCGCTCTTCTAACTCCTTTAGCATAACGATTATTAGCCCCACGTAATAGCTTAAAACGCTGATGGATAAATATATCATGTACTAAGAAGTAAGCCGCTCCGTAGGCCATAATCCCAAAACCCAGAGGCCATCCGTACCAAAAACTTGTTTTTGCTCCAGCTAAGAAAAAACCCATGCTAACAACGGCATAGAAAATAAAAAAGGCATCATTTCGCTCAAACCATGAATCGTGATCTTTATGATGATGGTCTTTGTGTAGCCTCCAGAGAAAACCATGCATCACATATTTATGGGTAAACCAAGCCATGAATTCCATAATACAAAAAGTGCCTAAAAATAGAGCAATCCACAATACAACTTTCATCACTATACCAATTGTAATTTATAATTTACGTACGATTTAGCTAACAGCCCAAACTTTTGATAATTGGGTACCCGTATACGCGCATTTTTTATCTCTAATGGCGGTGTATTTTGGAGTTTTTGAAGCAATTTATAGTAATATTTGTACGCCGTGTAAACGCCAAATTTAGCCTCGTTAGGTAATTTTATAATACCAGAATACCCCATTGCAAAATCGGCTTTAATTTCATTTACAATGCGTGCTTTGGATACTTCATCTAATTGGGTAAGGTTGGTACCAGGAAAATAGGCTCGATTTAAATCTTCAAAATCGGCTTTAAGGTCTCGTAAAAAATTAACTTTTTGAAATGCAGACCCTAACGCCATAGCCGATTCTTTTAAGGTTTCGTAACGTTCCACATCGCCCTTTACAAAAACCTTGAGACACATAAGGCCTACTACGTCTGCAGAACCATAAATGTATTCTTTATATTCCTCATCAGTTTGATAGACCGTTTTAACCAAATCCATGCGCATACTCTTCATAAAAGAGGCTACTAAATGATATGGAATTTCGTACTTGTGATACGTATGTTGAAAAGCGTTTAAAATAGGATTAAGGCTAATTTTTTGCTCTAGTGCATCTTGTAAATCAGCTTCAAACTTATTAAAGAGTTTCTCCTTTTCATAGTCGTGAAAACTGTCTACAATTTCATCGGCAAAACGTACAAAACCATAAATGTTATAGATATCTTCTCGTATAGAAGAAGATAGCATTTTTGTGGCTAAAGCAAAGGAAGTGCTATACGACTCGGTTACGAGTTTACTACAGCTATACGATACAGTATCAAAGATAGATTTCATTCTTTACTATTAAATGTTTTTAGCTATTAATTCCGACACCAATTTTCCAGATATTAATGATGGCGGTACTCCTGGCCCTGGTACAGTAAGTTGTCCCGTAAAGAACAACTGCTTTACCTTTTTACTTTTGAGCTTAGGTCTTAGGAACGCAGTCTGGGATAGTGTATTTGCCATACCATATGCATTTCCTTTGTATGAATTGTATTCTTCTATAAAATCATTAACGCAGAAGGACTCTTTAAAGATAATGTTATTTTTAACATCTTGATTCGTACGTTGCTGAAATCGGTCCAGTATAAGATCAAAATATTGCGTTCTTAACTCCGGTGTATCCTCTAAATTAGGCGCAATAGGAACAAGAAAAAAACCTGTCTCACATCCTTCAGGAGCCATAGAGGCATCGGTTACAGATGGGAAGTTGACATAAAACAAAGGGTCTTTAGGCCATTTTGGTCTATCGTATATCTCTTCGGCATGCAATTCAAAATTGGTATCAAAGAAAAGGTTGTGATGTTCAATATTCTTTAGTTTTTTATCAAAACCTACATAAAACAATAAGGAGGAAGGAGCAAAGGTCTTTTTTTGCCAGTACGCTTCCGAGTACTGTCTAAATTTAGGATCTAATAGGGTTTCAGAATGGTGATAGTCTGCTCCACTTAGCACGGCATCTGCATGATGTTTTTTGCCTTTAGATTGTATTCCTATAGCCTTTCCATCCGTTACAAGGATTTTTTCTACGGGGCTATTCGTGCGTATTTGCACCCCTAATTCTTCGGCTACACTGCGCATACCCTTAATAATTTCATACATACCTCCTTTAGGATGCCAGGTGCCCAAGCCAAAATCTGCAAAGTTCATAAAACTATAAAAGGATGGCGTGTTGCTCGGTTTGGCACCTAAAAAGAGCACTGGAAATTCTAAGGTAGAAATCAGTTTTGGGTTTTTAAAGTTTTTACGCACCTCGGTACTTATGGTTTTGAAAAATTGATCTACCCTTGTAATGGTGTCCTTGGTAACCAATTCGAAAGGCGATATTCCAGGGCGTAATACAATTTTATTGATGGCAATTTCATAGTTCTTTTGCGCTTTAGCGATAAATTTGCGCAAGGGAACGGCACTACCAGCCTCAATACGTTCAAACTCCTTACAAATCTGATCCATATGATCTCCAATTGTAATGATATCATCTGCAAAGAATATTTTGTACGCCGGACTTAGTTTATCTAAGCTGTAGTAGTCTGATGTTTTTTTTCCAAAATCACCAAAAAAATTATCAAAAATATCAGGCATCCAGTACCAACTTGGTCCAATATCAAAAGTGAACCCGTCTTTCAGTAGCTGCCGAGCTCTACCTCCTACAGTATCATTTTTTTCATAAATAGTCACTTCATAACCATGTTTTGCTAAATAACATGAGGCAGAAAGTGAAGAAAATCCGGAGCCGATTACGATAACTTTTTTAGGCATATGAGCTTGGCAGTATGGTGT
>CAZWVO010000322.1:0-3338 GCA_964637535.1 uncultured Flavobacteriaceae bacterium | reverse complement strand
GCCTATAATTCTTTTCATAACGAAACGGCTTCTGATTCAATTATAGCATCTTAGGAAATCACAGCAAAGGAACTCCTAAGCACATATGAACAAACCATCAGGCACGACCCATCAGATAGTTTTTCTAAAAAGAATCGGATAAATTCATACTTACTTCCCACAACAAATGATGCGCATCAACAGCTTAGCAGTGAACTCCGTTTTGCAAAGACTTTTTTAGAAAAGAGGAAATATGAGGAAGGCATAGCTATTTGTAAAAAAATTATTAGCGTTAATGATAAAAACAATATTGATAAAAACCTTCTTTTTGAAGTCAACAGCATTTTAGGCAATGTCTATGGAATTGTTAAGCAATATGATAGCGCACTCATGCATAATAGGAGTGCACTAAAATTGGCAGATAAATTTTGTTTAGGAGTTAGCCAAACCACAAAAGCTTATCGGGATTTAGGGCTTACGCTTACCGAAATGGGCGATAAAAAAAACGGTTTAGAAGCATATTTAAAGGCCGTAGAAATTGCAAAAACAGGCCCCGTAAAACAAACGGTAGAGCGTGATCTTGGCATTCTTTATTTGTTGATTGCTGGTTGTTATGAAGAATTACAATATTACCTCACTATGGGTTCTTATCTGGATAAATACAGAGACTTAAATATTAATTTCTTTCATGATGTAGATTTAGAATTTTATCGGCTATCCAGTATTCAGCATAAGATAAATGGCGAGTATGCATTAGCTTTAAATGCGCTAGAAAGCATGAACAATCTTAACGATAGCCTACATACGTTAAGCCTTTCAGAAAAATTGCTTACCCTCAATAAACAAGATAAGGTAGAAGCAACAGAAAAGGAGAGTGTCATAATCCAGAGAAATGATAAAAACAAAATATTAAAAAAAGTAGCCTCAAGAGATAAGCGCATTTTTTATTTAAAAGTTTTGTTAGGAGGCCTCTCCATAATTGCCATAGTGATTTTTGCAGCCTTTTATAAAAATAAGTCCCATTCGGAAGAATTGGCACGAATGAATACCATCATTAATTCGCAACGCGATGAGATCGAGAGTTCTTTAGATAACCAAAAGGAGCTCAACAAAAAATTACATAAATCCAATGAAACCTTAGAGCATTTCTTTTCCATTATAGCACATGACCTTAGATCGCCATACAATGTAATGTTGGGGTATACCGATATACTGGTTAGCAAATTTGATGCTATGAACCCCACTGAAGTAAAGGAATGTTTAGAAACCCTGCGTAGAAAAGCCTATAAAAATTATCAATTAACACAGAACCTACTGGAGTGGGCTAGGACACAAAAACAAGGCATGTTTGTGAATAAGAGAGATTCTTATATTCAACAAATAGTATCCAAATCTATGAATCTTCACAAAGAATTGGCCGACAAAAAAGAAATTACCTTAATCAACAGATGTCCTAAACAGTTACAGGGAAATATAGATAAAGATATTGCCAGTTCGGTTTTGTCCAACCTCGTCAACAATGCACTAAAATTTACAGGCCATCTTGGTTCTGTAACCATTAGCGCAAAACGAATGGGGCAGAAAGTTTTATTCAAAATAGATGATACTGGACACGGTATGTGCAAACGCACAAAAGACAATCTTTTTAACCTTAGTAAGGTAAGTTCTAAACCTGGAACTGCTGATGAACCTGGAGCAGGTTTAGGTTTAATACTATGCAAAGAGATGGTCACCTTACACGATGGGGTGATACGGGTTAAAAGTACAGAAGGCAAAGGAACTACTGTTCTGGCGCTATTATAGGAACACTAGAGCACCTATGGATGCTTAAAATAATACGAGAAAAACGATGAAACAATTAGAAGCAATTATTATAGAAGATGATAAAGATCATTTAACCTTATTAAAAATGTATCTCAATGAGTTTTGTAGTGAAATAAAGGTTACAGCTACGGCTAGCACCATAGCAGATACCACAAAATTGTTGCAAGAAAATACCGCAGATATTATTTTTCTTGATGTGGATATTCAAGGAGAAAAGTCTTTTAACATACTCGAAAAAATAACGTTTGAACGCGATGTTGAAATTATTGTGATTAGCTCGCATGAAAAGTATGCCTTGGAAGCATTTAAACACCTGGTTACAGATTATGTATTGAAACCCCTTCGCCCAGAAGGGCTTTTAGTAGCTATCAAAAAAGTTAAGCAAAATATTAGCTTACGCGAATTAGCAAGTAAAGAACAGGAAGAAGTAGCAGATAAGGAACCTTTAAAAAGACTGGCTATCCCCTCTGTAGAAACAGTAGAAATAATTGCCGTAGATGAGGTAATGTACCTAGAATCCGACGGACGGTATACCACTTTTCACCTTAAAGATAATACGTCCCAAACGGCTAGTAAAAATTTAGGAGAATACGAAAAACTATTGGCTAATAACCAATTCTTACGCATTCATCATTCCATCTTAGTAAACATGAATTTTGCCCTTAACATTCATAAAAAAGATGGCTTTTACCTAAGAATGACGAGTCAAAAATACCTTCCCATTTCCAAGCGAAAAATTAACTCCTTGTATCGGTATTTAAATCTTAAGTAAGCCAAACAAAACTGGTTGTTTGATAGCATAAATTAAGCGTGTAGCCATAGCTAAACAATTATTAGCCAATTGGCTAAAGGGTCTTTTTTGAAGATCCTTTAAAATGTCTTTCATAGCTGTAGCATACAATTGAACCTCCCTTCAACCGCACTAACCATTTAATAACCAACAAAATATTCCACAGCGCTCCATGAAATTAATGGTTAAAGGATTGGCACAAGTGATGTAGAAAAAACGAGAAGCAACTGTTCGTATAATTTAATACTAAAAGTATGGCTAAAAAAAATTCAGAAATTACTGGGGTATTGAAAATAAGTCCCGACTGGCTAGACGGGGTTTGGTATGATTCCATTTTTATATTTGGAGTACTATCTATTGCCTTTCTATCTGCCTTTATTGTATTTATTTCACCGGATTTATTTTATCCCGTATTGCTTATTGATTTATTGTTGTTGGGCTATCATCATGTAATTAGCACCTTTACCAAATTAGGAGGAACTAAACTAGACCGCAACGAAAATTCGTTTTTAATCTACATCTTACCGTTTATTGTACTTGCAGCTGTGATTGGCTTGTATTTCCTTTTGGGGGTGTGGAGCATTGTTACCATTTACTTCTTCTGGCAATGGTACCATTACACAAGACAGGTGTATGGAATAGCAGTGTTTTATCGTAGAAAATCGAAAAGAGCATCAAAAAAGAATAGCATACTGGACTTGTTTGTATTGTGGTCTGTTCCCATATGGGGTATGTTGCATAGATG
>CAZWVO010000321.1:0-3345 GCA_964637535.1 uncultured Flavobacteriaceae bacterium | reverse complement strand
GGTCGGAGCAACAATGCCATACATGCGCTAAAGCTTATTGAAAATAATACTATTGATTTACTGTTTTTAGACATACAAATGCCAAAAATTACCGGCATTTCTTTTTTAAGATCCCTTACCAATCCGCCAAAGGTTATTTTTACTACCGCTCATATTGATTATGCTATAGAAAGTTATGAATTTGATGTAGTAGACTATCTGGTAAAGCCCATTCCGTTTGATCGTTTCTTTAAGGCGATTAACAAATTTAAAAACCTGCAAAAAGCTACAAGACCTAAACTACTTTCAGAGCCACCAGATCAGGAACAAAAGCATATTTATGTTCGCGCAAATAAGAAAAACCACCGTGTTGTTTTCGGCGATATCTTATATATAGACAGTATTAAGGATTATATAAGAATTCACTTGTCCAATAAAACATTACTTGTAAAGCAGACGCTAACCAATTTTGAAAAGCTACTTCCCCAAAATCAGTTTATACGAGTACATCGCTCTTATGTGGTGAATATTAACGTTATTTCTGCTCATACGTATAATGACATTGAAATTGGCAGCATAGAAATACCAATTGGTGCTAGTTATAAACAAAAAACCTTTGATTTTCTAAAAGCATGATGAAGCACTAATAGTGCTATACGTGTAAAACTACCATTCTTCTATAAACAAAAGGTTCATGACACCATAGAAAGCAGCTTCTACTTCTTCTGCTTCAATACTGGTGTTCGAAAATACGATTCGGCCTATTCCAGTTCTGGGTTGGAAATACATTACGGTACTTAAACCAAAGTCATTACCACCATGACCAATGCAACAAGATATGGATAAGTCCCAGCCAAGTCCACCTTCAATCTCAACTAGATCCGACTGAGATCTAAACATTTCCCTATAACTGGCTTGTGATAAAATACTTCCCTTACCTGTATAGCCACGCATTGCCTCCTGTAAAAACTTGGTAAGATCAATAATATTGGTGTACAAACCGCCATCCGGAATGGTATTGCAAGTGTATTTTGGACATGGTTTATTACGGTTGCCTAGATAGTAAGTGGCATGCTGTGTTGCAGCTATTTTTTCTACATCCCATGTTGCAGATGTCATATCTAAGGGATCAAAGATGTGTTTTTTTGTAAAATCCCTAAAATCTTCTTTTGTGGTTAACTCAATAATATACCCTAATAAGGCAAACCCAAAGTTGCTATATTCAAAATTGGAACCCGGTTTTTCTTCGGTATACATCCCTAACGCATTGTATAATTTTCCATTTGGAGTAAATACAGCATCAAGAAATGTAGATAAGGGTAATTTTTCGTGCCTATCGTATTTTGACAAAGACTCATGATATGCTTTGGGCCAATCCTTCTGTTGTAAGGGTTCCTTAAAAACATAGGCAGTATTGTAGCTGTCGTTATCGTTTAAGGAACTGGTATGGGTTAATAAGTGTCTAATGGTAATATCAATATCCGAATATTTTGGATTGGTAATTTTAAAAGGCAGGTACTTGTTTATAGGATCATCCAGTTTAAAATGACCCAGTTCCATAGCTTTAAAAACCGCCATTGCAGTAATGCTTTTTGAAATGGATGCAATTAGCTGTATGGTTTCAGGATTATAGGGTACCTCCTCTTTTATATTCGCATATCCATATCCTTTTTGTATAAATATTTCTGACTCATCAAAGACCGAAACTGCGAAGCCTGGAAGTACTTTTGAAGCTTCAATTTGCGTTAAGGTATCTAACATACGTTGTCTATAACTAGCTGATTCCCAATACTCCGATTTTGACCATTTTTTGGGCATGGCAATTTTTGTGAACAAGATGCCATACTCATCTGAGTCATTGTAGATGTTAATTTCACTAACCTCTCCTTTATAATCTCTTCTGAATACTAAGGTCTCCATAAAATCCTCATCCGTTTTCAAGGTATCTTTTACTCCTTCTATAATGGGAATTGGTGCGTAAGCCGCCGATAGGGCGTATAGGGTATCTTTTTTTAGCTGAAAAGAGTAGGTTGCGTTTAGTTGCTGCGAAAAGTAGTTGCCCTCATAAGCGTTTAAATCCACATCTTTTAAGGTATTTTCGTTATCTTCTAACATTTCTATTGGGACTTTTGTTTCCATACCTTCAAATGCTGTGCTAAACGAATCCAATTGGTCTTCTAGGTAGATTTCATAAATTTTACGGGATAAATAATAATTTTTAAACTCCCCATCGTTGCCTAAAACAATAAAAGCAAGATTTTGTTCGGGAAACCGAGCAATAGCAGTCGTAAACCCGGCCGATAATCCTAGGTGACTAAATCTTTTTAGCCCTCTAAATTGGGTAACAAAATTCCCATAAGCATATTCCATGGCTTCGCCATTCGGAAATTGTTCCACACCATGAATTCTTTTGAATATTTTTTCCTGCGAATGGTAGCCCTTATTTAAATAGTTTACCCATTTTACGAGATCGTTTATACTGGATCGTACCGAACACCCACCAGGGGCATAGAAATCAAAACTGAGACGTCTAAAATGAGTCTCCCCGGTATAGGCAACATAGGAAGTTGCTCTGTTGGGAATGATCTGTTCAGGAGAATCTCGAATTACGGAACTATGCATGTTTAAAGGGGTGAAAATGTGTTCCTGCATCCAATCTTTAAAATCCTGCTTGGTTACCCTATACACCAGTTCCCCTAATAGCGTATAGGCATCGTTACTGTAGCTGAATGCGGTACCCGGTTTAAAATACTGCTCCGGAGTATTTTGCAAAAAAGTAAGGACTTGTGCTAATTCAATGGGATCGTCTTCAAATCCGGCGAGGTCCAAGGGATATCCGGACTCTATGATACCTGCCGTATGATTCAGCAGATGTTTAACGCGAATAGGATTTTTGTATATCGGTAACTCTGGGAAATACATTCGGATATCGTCTTCAACGGATAATTTTCCTTCTTCAGCTAAAACGGCAATAGCCATTGCCGTAAATTGTTTGGAAACCGAAGCAAGTTCAAAAACGGTTTCCTTATTGTTTTTTAAACGATGTTCTACATTGGCATATCCGGTCTGGTACTCAAATATAATTTTACCATCCTTTACAATAGCAGCAACTAGACCAGCTCTTGAAGGTTTTTCTAGTAGCTGCAGTAGTTTTTTAATCTGGTTAAACGTACCGGCTTTGGTGGCAGGAATATAATGCGTAGCTAGGGTATAGGTGCCAAAATTTTTCTCTTCATCAATTTGGATATAAAACTGGTAGCTGCCATTTTCTGGGGCTTCAAAAACTAAAAAATCAGCCATACCAGCGGTATTGGTGCGCTCTACAACCATCCCTTGCGGACTTACCACTGTCATTGACGTATGCAC
>CAZWVO010000320.1:0-3358 GCA_964637535.1 uncultured Flavobacteriaceae bacterium | reverse complement strand
ATATAAAAGAAGGAAAGTCGGAAGAACTCAACGAAGATTTAGCCTGTTATGCTTCTGCTTCCCAATTAAGAGGTATGACCATTTGGGGATATAAAACTTCTGCGTATGTAGGAGAAAAAGTATTAAGCTATTTGCCTTTACCAGGAGAATATATTGGGTGTGGAGATGTTGAAACACTAAGTGGTGGAAAAGCTTGGTCATTATAAAAAACAACTTTATTCTACAGTTTAACACTTCTTTAGGTCAGTTTAACGATTGCTTATCGTCTAAACTCCTAAGATGGATAATCATTTAATTATACTGGGTATTTACGGTTTGCTTTTTGGAGCAGGACATTTGGTATACCATCAATATTTTAAAAAGTGAATTGAATTAGCTCAATTTTTCTTTCTTTTTTATCACTTTTAGTAAATTTTAACACTAATTACAATTTCTTTGTAAAATTTGTGTAAACTTTTTGTTTACTTTTCTCGTATATAATAGTATTCAAGTTTAAACGGGGCATTTATAATGGACAGCTATGTAATTCTTTTGGTGGTCTACGCAGGTATAATGATTTTATCATACAGCGTAATTAAACCTACTTTTAACAAAAAGTAGCACTAGTTAATATTCTTTTTTAGTATTCTCGAATTTCCGGGCTAGATTACTAGCCTCTCTACTCAGCTATTCCCTTTATTTACGTACCATTTTCATGGTATACCCTATATTGTTTTATTGAAATAATGACATACACAAAACCCCAATACTGTACACTTTGTTAAGAGCATTAGTACTGAGGTTTTATAGGATCCCTACCAGGGATCTACATAGTAAAGGGTTCGTAAATTAGTATCTTAAGACCCACACATTAAACAGTCATCATCTGCCTGACCTTCTTTGGCCTTAGCAATTAGCTCCTTCATTTCTTCAGCAGTCATTGGCTGCACATCTGTTTCTTGCGAATTTACAGGGGTAGTTTCTACCTGCATTGCCGTAGCCGCCTCTGGAGAAGGTGTTGGCGTAGCTGCTGCCACTTCTGCCTCCGCAGCTATACTAATAGGCACTTCTTTCTTTTTAGTATTATCTAATGTAAATTTAATAGCATCTACGGCAGCTTTAGTTCTTAGGTAATACATTCCTGTTTTTAAGCCGCTTTTCCAAGCATAAAAGTGCATCGAAGTTAACTTAGCATAATTGGCATTTTCCATAAACAAGTTTAAGGACTGGCTTTGATCTATAAAATAGCCGCGCTGTCTGCTCATGTCTATGATATCTTTCATACTTAATTCCCATACTGTTTTATACAGTTCTTTTATTTCTTCCGGGATACTATTTATATGCTGTATAGAGCCATTAGCACGCATGAGTTCTTGTTTTAAACTTTCGTTCCATAAGCCTAGTTTTACTAAATCTTCTAAGAGGTGCTTATTTACAACGATAAACTCTCCAGAAAGCACTCTACGCGTGTAAATATTAGAGGTATATGGTTCAAAACACTCATTGTTTCCAAGAATCTGCGATGTAGATGCTGTGGGCATTGGAGCAACTAATAAGGAGTTTCTAACTCCGTTCTTAGCTACCTCTTTCCGTAGCTTGTCCCAGTTCCAACGGCCAGAGAGTTCTTCATCTTTAATTCCCCAAAGGTTATGTTGAAACTCTCCGTTAGCAATTGGCGATCCCTCATACGAAGAATAGGCTCCTTCTATTTTCGCCAACTCCATAGAAGCTGTCACTGCAGCAAAGTAAAGGGTTTCAAAAATTTCTTGATTCAACTGTTTTGCCTCGTCACTCGTAAACGGTAAACGCAACATAATAAAAGCATCTGCTAGACCTTGCACACCTAAACCAATAGGTCTATGTCTCATATTGGAATTCTCTGCTTCTTTTACTGGGTAATAATTGCGATCTATTACTTTGTTAAGGTTTTTAGTGACTCGCTTTGTAACCTTAAACAATTCTTTATGATCAAATTCCCCATTTTTGATAAACATGGGTAGTGCAATAGATGCTAAGTTACATACCGCTACCTCATCTGGAGAGGTATACTCCATAATTTCTGTGCACAGGTTAGATGAACGAATAGTTCCTAAGTTCTTCTGATTACTTTTACGGTTAGCGGCATCTTTATATAACATGTACGGGGTTCCCGTCTCAATTTGAGATTCCAAAATTTTCTCCCAAAGTTCTCTGGCTTTTACTGTTTTTCGCCCTTTTCCTTCTGCTTCGTATTTTAAGTATCGCTTTTCAAATTCTTCTCCGTGATTAGAGAACAATCCTGTACACTCATTAGGACACATTAATGTCCATTCTTCATTAGCTTCTACTCGTTTCATAAACAAATCTGGAATCCACATTGCATAGAACAAATCGCGTGCGCGCATTTCTTCTTTTCCGTGATTTTTCTTTAAGTCAAGAAAATCATAAATATCGGCATGCCATGGTTCTACGTAAATTGCAAAACTTCCTTTTCTTTTTCCGCCACCTTGGTCTACATAACGCGCCGTATCATTAAAGACACGTAACATAGGAACTATTCCATTAGAGGTTCCATTTGTTCCTGCAATATAAGAACCTGTTGCTCTAACATTGTGAATAGATAATCCAATACCTCCGGCAGACTGTGAAATTTTTGCGGTTTGTTTTAAGGTATCATAAATTCCATCTATACTATCGTCTTTCATTGCCAAAAGAAAGCATGAAGACATTTGTGGTTTTGGAGTACCAGAGTTAAATAAGGTTGGTGTAGCGTGCGTAAAATATTTTTTAGACATCAACTCATAGGTCTCTATAGCTGCGTCTAAATCGTCTAAATGAATCCCAACGGCAACTCGCATTAGCATATGTTGCGGACGTTCTGCTATTTGCCCATTAAGTTTTAATAAGTAAGAGCGTTCTAAGGTTTTAAAACCGAAATAATCGTAGCCAAAATCGCGGTTATAAATAATTGTAGAATCCAATCTTTCTGCATTTGCTGTAATTACCTCAAAGACTTCAGTGGATAATAAGGGTGCTTTTTTTCCTGTTCTCGGGTTTACATATTCATACAAATCCTTCATGGTTTCAGAGAACGATTTTTTAGTATTCTTATGTAAATTAGAAACTGAAATACGGGCAGCAAGTTTTGCATAATCTGGATGGGTGGTGGTCATGGTGGCTGCAATTTCCGCTGCTAGGTTATCCAATTCCGAAGTAGTCACTCCATCATATAATCCTTCTATCACTCGCATTGCCACTTTTAAAGGGTCTACGAGGCCATTAAGTCCATAACATAATTTACGAACTCTTGCTGTGATCTTGTCAAACATCATCAGCTCTTTCTTTCCGTCTCTTTTTACTACATACATTTGCTACAATTATTTTTAGTTATACGTTGGTT
>CAZWVO010000319.1:0-3358 GCA_964637535.1 uncultured Flavobacteriaceae bacterium | reverse complement strand
AGATTACGCAAAGCAGGTGGTTCGCCAAAAGCAAAACTCAGTTTTCCATTAAGAGGGATTATATATACGGCAGAACTTTACGAGCTTACTCCTAAAAAAGAATATAAGAATATTTATCATTATGCCTTACATCATCCCGAAATTGAGGCTGGAGATATAGCCCATATTTATCACAACGATGCTGAAGAACCTTTTTATACAGATGCTATTAAGTACTTTATCTTTTGCACGGGGGTGGCAGAAGCCATTAAAAAAGGAGCGTTTGGAGCCATAGATATCGTGCATTTGCACGATTGGCATTCTAGCTTACTGTTATATTTAAAGACCTATCATCCTGCCTATACCGCTTTGTCTAAGATTAGATTTGTATACAGTATTCACAACTTAGCTATTCAAGGCATTAGACCGTTTACGGATAATTATTCTTCCTTGCAAAATTGGTTTCCAGATGTCCCGTTAGATACCAAGGGATTAATGGATTATCGCTATCAAGATTGTATTAATCTTATGGCCGTTGGTATTCGCCTAGCAGATGCAGTGCATACCGTATCGCCATCATATAAGGACGATATTTTAAAATCTAGCACCCCTCCGGAATTTATTGGAGGAGAAGGCTTAGAGAAAGATTTACTGGAGGCCAATAAAGAAGGAAGATTGTTTGGTATCTTAAATGGGAGCAACTACGGGAATATCAGAACTGCAACCAAAGGGGAGCTGTATACCAATATTCTGGAAGCAATTTTTCCTTGGTTACAAGAGGAAGGAAAAAAATATAAGGCAGATTTTTTGGCGCATACCGGAGAAAAAATATTGCCCTTAATTGCCAAGCCGCCGCGTTTTATATGTGCAAGTGTGGCTAGATTGACAGAGCAAAAATTTTACTTTTTTAAACGCTCACCTGAAGCCTTTGTAAACCTGCTAAAACAGCTTGCGAAAATAGATGGTGCTTTTATACTACTTGGTACCGGCGCTCCAGAATACGAAACGCTTTTTAGAGAAATGAGCTATGCACATACAAACTTTATTTTCATTAATGGCCAGTCCGAAGATGTTATTGATTCTATTTACTTAGAAACAGACCTTTATCTTATGCCTAGCCTTTTTGAACCTTGCGGTATTAGTCAAATGCTAGCTATGCGTAATGGAAACCCATGTTTAGTGCACAAGACGGGTGGATTAAAAGATACGGTAAGCCATATGGAGACTGGCTTTCATTTTGATGGTACAACCTATGATGACAAGATTGCCAATTTGTTAGATTCCTTTAAAACGGTATTAACTCTTTTTGAAGAAGACAAAACTACGTGGAAACGCATTCAACGAAATGCTAAAAAAATGCGGTTTACCTGGAAAAAGTATGTAGATCAATATTATCAATTCCTGTATCGGATCCAAGAATAATATATTCCCGAAATGTTTGCTAAAGTTTTGCGACTTATGCAATGAAGAGAGTGGTGCTGTATCTCTGTATAAAGAAAAGATAGAATTGTTAACATGCGCCGTTTTTCGTAAATTTACAGTAATTCCAAAAAATCAGTTAAATTATACAAATGTCAGATAAAGCTACATTAGAGTACAAAGGAGAAAAGTATGAATTTCCCGTTGTTGAAGGTACAGAAAACGAATTGGCCATAGATATTAAAACCCTAAGAGGTGCTGCCGGCTTAACTACCATAGATCCTGGTTATAAGAACACCGGTTCTTGTGAAAGTGCAATTACATTTTTGAATGGAGAACAAGGCATTTTAAGATATCGTGGGTACTCTATTGAGGAACTTGCCGACAAAGCAGATTTCTTAGAAGTGGCGTATTTACTCATTTTTGGAGAGTTGCCAAATAGTGAAGAACTTGCTAAGTTCCATGCCGATATCAAGTCAGAGTCTATGGTAGATGAAGAAATGAAAAAGATTTTGGATGGTTTTCCTAAATCGGCGCATCCTATGGGCGTTTTATCTTCGTTGACTAGTGCTTTAATTGCTTTTAATCCGAGTTCTGTTAACGTAGGTTCGGAAGTGGAAATGTACGGTGCTATTGTTCGAATTTTAGCGAAATTCCCGGTATTGGTGGCTTGGACAATGCGTAAGAAGATGGGCTTGCCACTAGATTATGGCGATGACACTTTAGGGTATGTAGAGAACATTCATAAAATGATGTTTAGAAAACCCAACCAAGAGTATAAGCAGAATGATATTATCATTAACGCCTTAGATCAATTGTTAATACTTCATGCAGATCACGAACAAAATTGTTCTACTTCTACAGTGCGTATAGTAGGATCTTCCCATGCGGGCTTGTTTGCTTCTTTGTCTGCAGGTATTTCAGCGCTATGGGGCCCTTTGCATGGTGGTGCTAACCAAGCGGTACTAGAAATGTTGCAAGGTATTCAGGATGATGGAGGCGATACTAAGAAGTACATGGCGAAGGCCAAAGATAAAAGTGATCCGTTTAGGCTTATGGGCTTTGGACACCGTGTGTATAAAAACTTTGACCCAAGAGCAAAAATTATCAAGAAGGCAGCAGACGAGGTTTTAGCCGATTTAGGAATTGACGATCCTATCTTAGCCATTGCGAAAGGATTAGAAAAAGAAGCCTTAGAAGATGAGTACTTTGTAAAAAGGAAGTTATATCCTAATGTAGATTTCTATTCTGGGATTATTTACAGAGCACTTGGGATACCAACTGAAATGTTTACCGTAATGTTTGCATTAGGTCGTCTTCCTGGATGGATTGCGCAATGGAGAGAAATGCGTTTGCGTAATGAACCCATAGGTAGACCAAGACAGGTGTATATTGGCGAAAATGCAAGACCTTTTGTAGCTGTAGACAAGCGTTAATATTTTGAATATAAGAAGATAAAGCTGGTTATTAGGAAACTATAACTAGCTTTTTTTATGGTATAAACCAAAGGGTGTTTCCCTATATTTGCGAAAAACTGTAACATGCTTAAACTTAATGTAAACGACGAAATAGCTCCTTTAAAGGCCGTAGTTTTAGGTACTGCAGAAAGTTGCGGACCTACGCCTAAGCCAGAAGAGACGTATGACCCAAAATCATTAGAGCATGTTTTAGCGGGTACATATCCCACAGAAGTCGATATGACAAAGGAAATGGACGCTTTTAATGCGGTTTTTGAGAAGTACGGGGTAGCGGTGTTTAGACCGGAAGTATTGCAAAATTGCAACCAGATATTTTCTAGAGACATTGCGTTTGTAATTGAAAATAAACTTATTAAAGCCAATATTTTACCAGATCGGGAAAAGGAGTTTGAAGCAATTTTACATGTGTTGGAGTATATAGCACCGGAACATATTTTATATCCTCCAGAAGAAGTGCATATAGAAGGGGGAGACATTATGCC
>CAZWVO010000318.1:0-3382 GCA_964637535.1 uncultured Flavobacteriaceae bacterium | reverse complement strand
GTTAGGGGGTTACCGGTAACAATTAAGCTGTCTTTTGTAATGGTTTCTCGATACAAAATACCTCTGCCATCT
This sequence comes from uncultured Flavobacteriaceae bacterium, assembly GCA_964637535.1. Classification (GTDB taxonomy): domain Bacteria; phylum Bacteroidota; class Bacteroidia; order Flavobacteriales; family Flavobacteriaceae; genus CANMSI01. The sequence continues at coordinate 3,310 of CAZWVO010000318.1, read as the reverse complement.
GTACCCGCCCATATATTTCCCTGAGGGTCGTGCGCAATGGTTTTTATTTTTACTCCATTAAAATAAGAGTCTATTGCAATAGGGTGAATTCCTAGGGAATCTATCTGTACTAGTCCAGCCTCTGCATTAGAAGCCCAAATGCTGTTTTCCGTAGCATGTACTGCATAAACCCTATTACCTTTTAGTCCGGTAGAACGATCGTAATGCGTAAAATTATTCTCAAAATATTTGTAAAAACCACCACCAGATGTAGCAATCCAAATATTGCCTTGGCGGTCCGTAATACAACGTCTTGCATGCGGAACTCCCAAACCGACTCGCTGGTCTATTTTTCTTTTTTCTGTATAGTCATCTAAGCCTATAACAACAATGCCTTCATTGGTTGTGGCAACCCATAGTTCGTTGCCATTCTTTACGCTAATCTGATTAATATTCAGGGGTTCTTTAAGTAGAAAAGTATCGGTGTCATCTGCTGGGTTAATAACAGATATCCCATCTGCAAAAGTAGCCGCTATTATCTTATTCTTATAAGCAACAACTGCGCTAAAATCATTGGTTTTATAGACGTTTATGGCTTTTGGTTGATCTTGAAGTTCACTTGCATTCCACAATCCCTTACTACTCGCAATCCAATATGTTTTATTGAAAAAAATAATGTCCTTTACTACGGCATTATCCAATGTAGGATGTAATTGTAGTTTAGTCGCTTCTCCATTACTATGGTACTTATAAATACCAGAGGTAGTAGCAAGAAAAGTGTCTGTGTTATTCCGATAAATGAACTGTACTTCGGGGGTGCTAACCTTATAAAATCCAGATTTGGTTTTAAGGGATAAGCCTTTTTTAGTACCTATAAAGAGGGTGTCATTGGCATAGGAGAGCGCTTGAACATAATTTGAAGACAATCCATCATTTACGTTGTATACAGTAAACTCTTTTCCGTCAAACCTGCATAAACCCCCACCTTGTGTTCCAAGCCAAAGATAACCTAAACTGTCTTGCACTAAATCATACACCTGAGATTGTGGCAAACCCTCTGGTATGCTATAGCCCCTTAACTGACTCTTTTGGGACCAGACTAATGTTGGCACCATCATAAGGAGCAAAATATAAAATTTTAAGGGTGTTCTAAGCAAAAATCCACAAATTTACACGGTGTACAAACAAAGATAAATAAACCCTTTTTGGCGACCTCTATCCTACTGTTCTAACGGTATTCTCTTTATAATATTTGATATAATTCACGGTCCGTAACGGTAACCGTGCGGTAGCCATCCGGATCGTTTTCGTTTAAAATAGGCTGCAATACACACAAGACAGAAGTTTTTCCCTTAATGGTTAATGTTGTTCCCTTAACTGCAGTTCTCCAACGGTATTTTTCTATAGGAATTCCTAATTCAAAAAGGACGGAAGCCGTTTGCTCATTTTCTGTTAGCCAATCCATAAGTGCATCCTTGTCTTTAAATAGGGGTATTTCTGCTGTAGTATCAAAAGTGAACTCCCAAACCACAGGCACATTAAATTTATAGGTGTATACCCCGCCCAATTGATTTTCTTCTCTAGTTTTTAAGGCATTAAACCAATCTATTGTTGTCTCTGGATAGTTAGTTTCAAATTCTGCAGCTAGCGCCAGTGGTCCGGGCGATTCTGCTGTGGGGTAAAACCCATAATAGGGTTTGGCCAAATAATGCGAGGCGTACTTACCGCCAAAAATATTAAAATAAGGAGAAGCGTATACTTGTGGGGCTTGGGTTGCTGTAAATAGCCTTTTCAATTGCCTTAAAAGTGCTGTATTTTCTCCTAAACCGCAGGAGTGAAAAACCACTTTTGTGGTGGCATCTATGCCTTTTTTTAACTTTGGAAACTCCTTGTCCTCTTGTGCTTTAACCAGGCTAGTAAGGGAAATTCGATCTCCATTTGCCGTTGTTTTTAAGGCCATTCCTCGCCATGCATTACTATGGCTTACAATATGAATTTCTCCAAAAAGCGATGTGCTGCCGTACGCATTTAACCAAGTAATAATTTCTGCTGCCGAAAACTGTCCTTCCACTGCCATAAACCCACGCTGTTGAAAATACACCTTTGCGTTCGTATAATAGGTGTTATCTCCTTCATCAAAACCTCCTATAAAAACAACGTCTGTCCTCTTTTTCGTCTGTGACTTTTGAGCTTCAACATGGGTACTCCTTACCTGCGGTCGTATCTCGCAGGCAAGGGTTGCCAATGTTCCCATCAGTAGTATCAATATAAATAGTACTTTCATGAGTTGGATCTTTTAAATATTAATATCATAGCTTGCAACAACAGGTGCTATTGAAGTTTCTATCAATTTTCCTGCAGACCACTTATAAAAAGTAGTAAGTACTTTTCTTCTCACCTTGCTTTCATCACCATCTAATAGATATTGTTCATCTATCCTGTTACTTTTCTTAATGATTAATCCTTTCTTACCCTCCATATCCGATGGAAAAATAAAGGTTTCATTTTCGCTGTATTCTGCATCTGCAAAGCCCGTTAAGGTAGCTACATGATTAAATTTGTTGTTGTTATAAAAAACATACATATCTCCGGTAGTGCAGCCACAACCTCCCATACAAGGAATATGAAGGGTAATAATATCTTCTAGATTGTATACTCCTCTGTTGCCAATACTTTTTACCTCAAAAGGTTGAAGTGTTGGAGCAGCAAAAACAATTTTATCTAACTCAACCCCATTTTTAAAGGCACGTAACTGATAATACTCGGTTAAAAATCCGGTGCTGTCTTGCGCAGTACTTTCTCTTCCAAAGACAAATTTAATATCGGCATTGGCCTGACTTCCAAAAGATTTTTGTGCAATAAAACCACCCCATATCCAACCTTCGTTATCTTGGGTGCGAACCTTGTACCAGTTGCTTTGAATTCCATTTATAACCAGTGTCTTTTCACTCTTTTCCAATACCGTAAGTTTGGTGCCAATAGCTAACACCCCTCTTTTTTTACAGCTTGTACCGTCGCAATTTCTAAGGTATACTCTATCTGCAAGCAAATACCTACTTTCTTCAGCTACATTCTGTTCCTGATTTTGTACCGTACTAAATTGTACTTCGGGAATGGTTTGTCCAAAAAGGTTGAAACACAACATGAAACAAACGCCTAGGATACTATTTTTTAAATTTTTCATATCTTTATTTTTTATCTGTTAAACATTTATAAACCACCCTTCTCAAATAAAATACCGTGGTATTATTTGTCTGTTTCTTCCGGAATATCTTCTGTCTCAAAATCGTCATCATTCAATGCTATACTCCGAATCACGTCTCTTGCTTTT
>CAZWVO010000317.1:0-3391 GCA_964637535.1 uncultured Flavobacteriaceae bacterium | reverse complement strand
GAATAATGTAGTGCTTTTTGCCTACTCGAATAAAGGACACGATGGGTTTTTAGGGAATTCTGTTTTAGGCGAATGGTGTAACCTTGGAGCGGATACCAATAATTCTAACCTTAAGAACAACTATGATCAGGTTAGGTTGTGGAGTTATGAAACCGAAGGTTTTGCAAAAACGGGCCAACAGTTTTGTGGTTTAATGATGGGAGATCATAGTAAATGCGGTATTAATACCATGTTTAATACGGGCACAGTTGTAGGTGTAAATGCGAATATTTTTGGAAGTGGTTTTCCCAGAAATTTTGTACCAAGCTTTAGTTGGGGTGGGGCCTCTGGTTTTACCACCTATTTACCTAAAAAAGCCTTTGAAACAGCTAAGACGATGATGGCTAGAAGAGCAGTAGAATTTGATGAGAAAGAGGCCGCTATTCTAAATCACGTTTTTGAAGAAACTAAAAAATGGAGAAAAGGGTAGCCGTATTGTTTATGGAATAGCAAACATAATTTGACTATGGACATATACCTATCTTTACAGTCTTTTAAAAGGGATATCTAACATGAAAAAGAAGGTTGCTTTTTATACCTTAGGTTGTAAGCTCAATTTTTCGGAAACCTCTACAATTGCTCGAAATTTTGAAGAAGAGGGCTTTGAGCGGGTTAACTTTTCCGAACAAGCGCACCTTTATGTAATTAATACCTGTTCTGTTACAGAAAATGCGGATAAACGCTTTAAAACCATTGTAAAGCAGGCTCAGAAGGCAAATCCAGATGCTTTTGTTGCGGCTATTGGCTGCTATGCCCAATTGCAACCAGAGCAGTTAGCTGCTGTAGACGGAGTAGATTTGGTATTGGGGGCTACAGAGAAATTTAAAATTACCGATTACGTTAATGATCTAAGTAAAAATGATTTTGGCGAGGTGCATTCTTGTGAAATTCAAGAAGCCGATTTTTATGTGGGCAGTTACGCCATTGGAGATCGTACCCGGGCTTTTTTGAAAGTCCAAGATGGCTGTGATTATAAATGTACCTATTGCACTATACCCCTGGCTCGAGGCATATCTAGAAGTGATACGCTAAGCAACGTTTTAAAAAATGCTGCAGAAATAGCAGCACAGGGGATTAAAGAAATTGTACTTACAGGGGTGAATATAGGAGACTATGGAAAAGGGGAATTTGGAAACAAAAAGCACGAACATACTTTTTTAGAACTGGTACGCGCCCTAGATGAGGTAGCTGGCATTCACCGCTTACGTATTTCTTCTATTGAGCCCAATCTACTAAAGAATGAAACTATAGATTTTGTAGCCCAAAGCGATACTTTTGTGCCTCATTTTCATATTCCACTGCAAAGTGGTAGCAATGTATTGTTAAAATTGATGCGAAGACGGTATCAACGCGAATTGTATGTAGATAGGGTAACGCATATTAAAAAGCGAATGCCTAATGCTTGTATAGGAGTAGATGTTATCGTTGGCTTTCCGGGAGAAACAGATGAATTGTTTTTAGAAACCTATCATTTTTTAAATGCCCTAGATATTTCGTACCTGCATGTGTTTACCTATTCTGAACGTGAAAATACTGTAGCAGCTAGTATGGATGGCATAGTACCTAAGAACGTTAGGGCTAAGCGGAGTAAAATGCTTAGAGGGTTATCCGTTAAGAAAAGACGGGCGTTTTACGAGCATCAATTAGGAACAATACATACGGTACTTTTTGAAGGAGAAAATAAGGAAGGGTACATTCATGGATTTACGGAAAACTATATAAAGGTAAAAGCGCCATGGAACCCTGCAATGGTAAATACTATACAAAGGGTAAAGTTAGACCGTATAGATGAAGATGGTCTTGTACGGTTTTTAGCGGTAGATGAAAAAGTAATGGGATAAAAAAAACCTCTCCGAAGAGAGGTTGAATACGTTTAGATACGAATGCCAACGGGCAGCATTTCTTTATACTGTCGGTTTTTTCTAAGGAAGCCAGCAATTTGCGGACTTGTTGGGACAACTCTCAGGTTTTTATCCTGAATTTGATGTAACACTCCTTTGATAAAATCTTCTTTGAAACCTTCTCTTGAAATTTCTTCTGGGATCACTAGCTTGGTTAAAAAAACCTTGCGCTCCTGCGAAGAATATTCAATCTTAGCTAAATGTCCATCAACTTTAGTTTCAAATTGACGTAAGAAACTATTGTCATTAATGTCTACTTCATTCATATAGTTTGATTTTAAATATTGACGTACTTTTGTGATTACAATGTTCTCAGGTTGTAATCTAGGCATTACATAACAGTTGCTAAGTTTCTCTTTTGAATGGGGTTCATTTTCAATGGGAGGACGAAGATACAAAAAATAAAGCAATTTACCTAAGCGTTTCTATCTTTAATACACATGAAAATCAGTAAAATACATGTTTATTTTATGCCAGGAATGGCAGCGAATCCTTCTATATTTGATGGGATAGCACTTCCTGATGACACTTTTGAAAAACATGTATTAGAGTGGTTTGTTCCGCTTAGAGGAATAAGTATTTCAGACTATGCTAAGGAAATGTGTGCACATGTTTTGCATGAGAACCCTGTACTTGTTGGAGTTTCTTTTGGAGGAATGTTGGTACAAGAAATGGCCAAACACATTGATGTTAAAAAGGTGATTATTGTTTCGAGTGTTAAAAGTGCAGAAGAATTGCCAAAACGGATGCTGTTTGCAAAATATACCAAGGCACATAAACTGTTGCCCACCAGTTTAGTAAGTAATGTAGAGTTGCTTGCAAAATATGCATTTGGAGAAACGGTAAATAAACGTCTTGCACTTTACGAGCAATACCTCTCTATACGAGATAAATACTATATAGACTGGTCTATAGATCAAATTGTAAACTGGAAACCTACGGAGCAAACCAAAAATTTAGTGCATGTCCATGGCGATAAGGATGCGGTCTTTCCTATACAACGTATATCCAATTGTATACGGGTAAAAAAAGGAACGCATACTATGATTATACATCGATATAAATGGTTTAATGAGCATTTGCCCACAATTATTTTAGAATGATGCAGTTATTTATAAAGTGAGCTTTGGTTATTACGCCAATTTCTTCATTACCTTTGAGTATGATCTAATATAATTACTAATTATGAAGTTTTTAAAGAATATTTTGATGTTAATAGGGCTTATCGTGGTGGTAGGATCTATGATTTTTGCAGTACAGAACGCTGGTGAAAATAACAATACTTCCAATGAAGAGGTAGCTAGTAAGTTGGCTAATGGATACAAAATAACAGCAATTGATATTCCTGAAGACCTCAATTTTGCAGGAGAAGCAGTTCCTCTAGATGATCCGGAGGTTATGGAGCGCGTAGATCGTGAGTTTTTGGTGAACACCTACTGGCAGTCTAATGC
>CAZWVO010000316.1:0-3396 GCA_964637535.1 uncultured Flavobacteriaceae bacterium | reverse complement strand
GAATATGCTACACTAGTTCAAAAAACCTATCAAAATAAAACACAAGAGAACAGAGTGTTGTTCTTGTTGTCATCGTCTAGTTTTTTTCAGGCTTTTAAACGCGCACAGTACATGAAACAGTATGCAAGCTATAGAAGAGAGCAAGGAGAGCAATTGGTTACAAAAACAGAGACCTTAACGCAGTTAAATCAGGATCTAGTAGTACAAAGAAAGAATAAGGACCAGCTTATTGCAGCCAACAAAAAGGCCAAAAATCAGATGATGAAGGAGATGAAAGTCCAAAAAGAACTGTTGGCTAGTATTCGTAAAAGTGAAAGCAAGTATACCGCCGCTATTGACAAAAAGAAAAGGGAGGCTAAAAAAATAGACCAACAAATAGAAACCTTAATACGGAATGCCATTGCTAATTCTAATAAACGAGTGGGTAAAAAAGGAGTTAATACCAGTAAATTTGTGCTTACTCCAGAGGCTAAAAGAGTGGCCAATAGTTTTGCGGCTAACAAAGGAAAATTAATATGGCCTGTAGAAAAAGGAATTAAGAGTCAAGGTTTTGGGGTGTATAAAGACGCCGTATACCCAGGAATAAAACACCAAAGCAATGGCGTTATTATTGCTACCGATGAAGGCGCTAAAGCAAGAGCGGTTTTTGAAGGGGAAGTAATTGCTATTCTTGCTGTTCCAGGAGGAAATAAAGGGGTACAACTTAAGCATGGAAATTATATTAGCACCTACTATAACCTGTCCAAACTCTACGTAAAAAAAGGGGATAAGGTAAGCACAAAACAGGAGCTTGGAGATGTTTATACCAATAGGTATAATGGAAAAACACAACTTAAGTTTTACTTGTATCAAGACATCACCCGTTTAAATCCTGAAGAGTGGATTTATCGCCTATAACACCGTAGTATGAAACCAGAAATTACAGACCTCCAGGGCACGTTTACCCTTCGTAATAATGTGGCCATGCCTTATTTTGGATTAGGGGTATATTTATCCGAAGATGGACAAGAAGTTATTAATGCGATCCATTATGCTTTAGATGCTGGCTATAGGCACATAGATACAGCCTCTTTTTATAATAACGAAGTAGGGGTAGGACAGGCTATTGCAGAAAGCAAAGTTCCTAGATCCGAAATATTTACGGTGAGTAAAGTATGGAATGCCGATCAAGGATATGAGCAAACATTAAAGGCTTTTGATGAAAGTCTATTGCGGCTAAAGCTAGATTATTTGGATTTATATCTAGTACATTGGCCTGTTGCTGGAAAATATAAAGATACCTGGAGCGCATTGGAACGCTTGTATCGTGAAAAAAGAGTTAGAGCTATAGGTGTAAGTAATTTTATGCAACATCAGTTGGAAGATTTGATGGAAAGTGCTGAGGTAGTTCCAATGGTAAATCAAATGGAATTTCACCCCTATTTGGTGCAACAAAATTTAATTGATTTTTGTGCTAAACATCAAATTCAATACGAGGCTTGGTCCCCCATGATGCAAGGGCGTGTTTTTGATATACCAGAATTTCAAACTTTAGCAAGAACATATGATAAAACTGTTGCTCAAATAATACTGCGTTGGAACTTACAAAAAGGGGTAATTACCATACCAAAATCGTCTAAAAAGGAACGAATTATAGCTAATGCCAATATTTTTGACTTTGAGCTATCTCAGGAAACGATGTCTTTTTTAGATGAGTTGGATAAAGGGCAACGTTTTGGTCCAGATCCAAATAATTTCGATTTCTAAACCTATTGGCTAGGATTCCATAAATAGCGCTCGTAGCTCGGTAGCCTCCTTAGGTTCCATTTTACCGGCGAGAACAAGACTTAACTGCTTTCTTCTTAAAGCCCCAACAAAACGTTCTTTTTCTATATCTGTTATTGGTTCTAACTGAGGAACTTCCGTGGGTTTTCCCGTATCATCAACGGCAACAAAGGTATAAATAGCTTCATTCGCCTTAGTTTTTTCCCCGCTAAAACGGTCTTCTATCCAAACATCAATGTATACCTCCATCGAAGTTTTAAAGGCCCTAGAAACGGCAGCTTCTACAGTTACCACACTACCTAAGGGAACAGAACGATTAAAGGCCACATGATTTACAGAAGCTGTTACGGTAATTCTTCTACTATGACGTCGCGCTGCTATACTTGCAGCCCTGTCCATGCGGGCTAACAATTCTCCTCCAAACAAATTACTCAATTGATTGGTTTCACTAGGCAGAACCATATCGGTCAGGGTAGTTCTAGAATCTTTTGGCGTTTTAGGCTCCATATTATGTATTTTGACGCAAAGATAAGTGCAAAAAATAGCCTTAAAAAGAAGAAGAAGAATTATTTAGAAGAAAGTATCCAAGCGTCTTTAGATTCCGTTCTTCGAATCGTATTATATGCTTTAAGCGCCTCTTTAGAATAAAAAAAGCTATCATAAGCAACTTGATATAACCCAAATTTATTTACCCCTATTATAGAAGCATCATATCCTTTTCTCCGCAATTGTTTCACTTTGCGCTCCGCGTTACGATGTTCTCTAAAAGCTCCGGCAATTACATGGTGTAGACGCTTAGTAGGCTTTTTGTTAATTTCAATGAACACAGCAGGTAATTCTAAAGGTTCAGTATCAAAAAAGGTAGCTTCTTGTATATTTTTGGAGACCAGTTCTTGCGCTTCCTCTTGTGCTAGAAGTTGATTGTTTTTGTTGGTGTTATAAAGCGAGTAACCCGTAAATCCTAGAGATAGTGCTAATAAGGCAACTGCAGCATATTTTAACAAAGGCCTAAAGTTTCCTTTTTGACGTTGTTCAGGAGTAATAATAAACGGAATTTGTTCTTCTAAAGCTGTTACTTCTTCCTTAAGCACTTCACGTGTTATAGGAGTAGACACAAAAGAAGATAGGCCGTAGGATGTTGTAAGATAATTTACCTGTTGTTGCGGCTCAAACAAGATCTTCCCCTCCGTATTTTGCCATAAATCCCCAATATTATCAAGGGAAAGTCGACCTCCTTTTTTTAAGACATTCTCCCATTTTTGTATTTCCTCTGAAAGCTGCGCTAAAACAGTCTCATAAGAAGATTTTTGCGCCTCAGCCATATACGAAACTAACAAGCCGTCATTCGATACCAATTGGCGGTTAAAAGAAATTTCTTTAGAAGGAGGGTAAAATGCATGGGTGTCTTCTGAAATTACAGCAGATTTCTGCTGTGTAAGAAAAGCACCAAAATTAGGAACAACAATACAGTTGTATCTATACAGGAGTTCGGCAATGTAGTGTTCTAGGCTCATCAATAACAAATATTGAAAAAAAACCTCCAGATCTAAGCTGTAGGCCTAACTTTTTATTAACATTTTAATTTATGTAAATTGTGAATAAATATTTGAATTTTACAAATGACTAAAGATG
>CAZWVO010000315.1:0-3398 GCA_964637535.1 uncultured Flavobacteriaceae bacterium | reverse complement strand
ATCGTAAAATATTAATAGTATGAAAAGTAATAAAGCGCCAAAGGTAAGTTTAGTGGGTGCAGGACCGGGAGCTGAAGATCTTATTACTGTAAGGGGTTTACGGATATTACAGGCTGCTAATATTATTCTTTACGATGCATTAGTCAATAAAAAACTTCTAGATCTGGTTGATGCCGATATTCCAAAAATATACGTAGGTAAACGCTGCAGTCAACATTCATTTACACAAGACGATATTAATCTGTTAATTGTAGAAAATGCGTTTAAATATGGACACGTGGTTCGTTTAAAAGGAGGCGATCCTTTTGTTTTTGGAAGAGCACAAGAAGAGATGGAATACATCGAGTCTTTTGGAATTCCGGTTGTCGTAGTTCCTGGAATTTCGAGTGCCTTAGCGGTTCCCTGTAGTCAAGGTATACCTATGACACGTAGAGGTGTCAGTTCTAGTTTTTGGGTGATGACAGCAACACAACGAGATGGTTCTTTTTCTGAAGATTTAAAACATGCCGCACAATCTTCCGCTACTATGGTTATTTTAATGGGGATGCGAAAATTAGCCCAAATAGTAGATGTAGTAAGTAAATATAGGGTTTCTGAAATGCCTATTGCGGTGATACAAAACGGTACCATGAAAAATGAGTGTTGTATAGTTTCTACTGTTGACGGAATTGTAAATGAGATAGATGCCATAGATATAGCGAACCCCGGAATTATCATAATCGGAAATGTGGTAGCGGAGCACCCCTCGTTTTTTGAAGAAGAAGTACAGCGGGTATTGCATTCGGCCATTTAAGCTAGAATTTCATATGCGTTCAGAATAATACAAACCCTGCGCAATAGTGATATCATAAGTTATTAGCTTATTTTTTTGTAAATCTTCAATTTTTCCTAGCTACAATACTTAGATACGTAAAAATGACATGCATTGCACAAGTTATAAGTATTAATACGTAGATTGCTTTTTTATATACTTAGTTTTGTAAGATAGAAGCAAATCGTATGAATAGGAGAAACGGGCAAAAAGCAACCTCATTACAATTACTCAATTTTAAAAATATATCAACAAGAACGTTTTGGATAACCTCCATAGCGTTCTTTATATGTTTTTTTGCCTGGTTTGGTATTGTTCCTTTTATGCCAGATGTAGTTAAAGACCTGGGTTTAACCCCAAGTCAAAAGTGGAATTCAATAATACTGGCCGTTACGGGTACTGTATTTGCTCGTTTGCTTATTGGCAAGTTATGTGATAAATATGGCCCGCGTTTATGCTACACCTATTTGTTGATTCTTGGTGCAATCCCGGTAATACTCATTGGGTTTGTACAGACTCCGTTGCAGTTTTTGATTTGTAGACTATTTATTGGTTTTATCGGGGCTTCTTTTGTCATTACACAATTTCATACCTCTATAATGTTCGCTCCCAATATTGTGGGTACTGCAAATGCAACCTCCGCAGGATGGGGTAATTTGGGAGGAGGAGCAAATCGTTTAGGGATGCCTTTAATTGCTGCAGCGGTGATAAGTTTTGGTGTGGCCGATGAAGTTGCTTGGCGCTATTCTATGATTATTGCTGGAGTCATTGCCATGTTAATGGGTGTGGTGTATTACTTTTTTACGCAAGACACTCCCGAGGGTAATTTTACGCAACTAAAAAAAGAAGGCAAAATGCCTACCTTAAAAAAGGACCAAGTAGCTTTTAAAAGTGTACTGAGCGACTATAGAGTGTGGATTCTATTTTTAATCTATGCAGCTTCATTTGGAATGGAACTTACCGTGTATGGCACCATGGATGATTACCTACAAAGCAGATTTGGATTTGAACGTTCTACTGCCGGAAATTTGGTGTTATCATTTGCTTTAATGAATATTTTTGCCAGAACCTTAGGCGGATTTTTTGGAGATAAATTTGGTAAATCCAAAGGGCTTCGAGGAAGAGTACTTTTTCTTGCTTTTATTCTTGCTATTGAAGGAATTGTACTTTCTATATTTTCTGTAACTACTTCCATTTTTGTGGGGGTATTATTTCTTATTGCCTTTAGTCTCTCGGTTCAAATGGCCGAAGGAGCTACGTTTTCGGTAGTACCCTTTATCAATAAAAAGGCAATTGGCGCTATTTCTGGTATTGTTGGGGCAGGAGGTAATGTGGGTGCATTTGTAGCGGCCTTGTTTCTAAAATCAAAATCGGCACTTGCCGAAACGGAAGCAATAGCAATGAGTTCTTCCTTAGGCGAAGAAGCAATAAAGGCAGCGCAATCTGTAGCTTCTTCAACAGCGGTATCTAGTGGGTATTTTATAATAGGTTTATGTGTGGTTGGCGCTGCTTTTGCAGCGCTTGCTATTAAATTTTCCGAAGCTGAAGACCCTGTCAACGTAACGGAGAAAAAGGCGACATTAAAAATCGTAACTGCGAACAAATAAAAACATATGATGCTATGACTTCTACTTTTCTACACAGAAGAACATCATCTCTAGATACGCATCTAAACGATACTGCTTGTGCTATATGCGTAAATAAACGTTGCTTAATAAAACGCAATTTGGACTCGGAAGTGGTTAGGTCTTTTACCAAACTGCGTAAAGAAATGCGTTGTAAAAAAGGGCAGCAATTTATTATGGAGGGCACAGCTGTTACGGGGTTGTTCTTTGTGTTAAAAGGAAAAGTAAAAGTATTACGCACGGGGCTTCACGGCAAAGAGCAAATTGTACGTTTTGCTAAAGAAGGTGAAATTATAGGGCACCGAGGGTTTGGCACCGAAGAGTCTTATCCTATTAGTGCTATAGCTATAGAAGATTGTACACTTTGCTATTTTTCAAAAGAAACGCTTCAAGAAGTACTTCGAAAAGAACCCTTATTTACGTACGATTTAATGTTGTTCTATGCTAACGAGTTAAGTAAAAGCGAGGAAAAAGTAAAATTCCTTTCTCAAATGAGTGTTCGTGAACGTGTCATTGATACCCTCCTATATGTATCTCGAAAATTTGGTCAAACAAATGACTACATCTCCCTTGTTTTGAGTAGACGAGAGTATGCAGACTACGCAGGCACTACAGAAGAACAGGTAATTCGGGTTTTCTCAACCTTAAAAAAAGAAGCATTGATTATAGCTAAAGGGAGACGAATAGGTATACCTAACATCAAACGTTTACAGCAAGAAATCGCTGAACATAATTTTTACTTAGACAACTAAAGTTCTTCTAATATTCCCTTTTAATTAAACTATGTAGTACTACGTGTATTACTACTTTGCTGCTACATAACGGTAACAGATAGTGATTTAAGTAGTTGCAATTTAAACCTGCTATATGGCAGGTTTAAACCTATCACAACCCGCTTTTAAATACGGTTCAAAAAGAGGTTCTATTCTGTTTTATGGTATGAGCAGGATGGTGAATTACGT
>CAZWVO010000314.1:0-3409 GCA_964637535.1 uncultured Flavobacteriaceae bacterium | reverse complement strand
CATTAAAGAAGCCTTATTTGTAGCCTCTCCTGCACTATTAAAACAATTAACTACAACTCAGGTTAAGGATGCAAAAAAAATGGAGCGCGCTGGTTACGCTTTGGTAAAGTACCTCCTTAGAATGGCCACAAGGAGCACTCCCTTTGGTCTTTTTTCATCTGTTTCTGTAGGCTATTTTTCCTCTGCTCCCTCCTCATCTGTCACAGGCACTGCTACTTTTTCTAGAAGAACAAGATTAGATTTTGGAGTTTTAGGATTGTTATATGAACATCTTGTAACGATGCCTGAAATACAAGAAAAATTGGCCTTTATTCCCAATTCTTCTTTGTACGCTATTGGAGCGGACTACCGTTATATTGTAAAATCTGGAGACTTAGATCAAAGAAAATATAGCTTACAACAGGTTATTGGCAGTGAGATGCTTGGCCAGGTAATTTCGTTTTTTAAAGATGGGAAAACCATAGCACAACTCATCAAATTTTTGTCTAAAGCAGGTTATGATGCCGATGATGCACAAGAGTTTGCAATGAGTTTGGTAGAAGCGCAATTAGTAATGCCAAGCATACAACCTTCGGTAGTTGGACAATCCTACTTATCTTACTTACTAGCTTCCGTAAAAAAACTTAATGCCGAAAATGACCTACATGCTAAAATGCAAAAAATTGAAACGTATATACAGAAAATAGATAGCGAAGCTGTTAACTCTCCAGAAAACTACCAGGAGGCTAGGAAGTATATACAAAGCCTAATCCCTAAAAAAATTCCGGAACTACCCTTTCAAGTAGATTTATTTAAACAAACCGAAACCTTAACGCTCTCTAAAAAAGAAAAACACCTCCTTCTTAAGGGGTTGCAATTTTTAACACGTCTAAAAACTACAAACAACACGGACCCAATACAACTTTTTAAGCGTGCTTTTAGCGAGCGGTATGCGGGTAATCCGGTACGATTGGTTGATGTCTTAGATATCGATATGGGTTTAGGTTATCCGCTAGGAGCAAATCAAACTCCGTATCCCTATATAGCCGATTTGAATTTAAACAGTACTAGAACAATTCAAGAAACTAAGGCACGTTCCCATCTGGAAATGGAACTTACCACTTTGCTTAACCTTAATGAAGATACTACGGTTTTGGAGCTAACTGATGATACACTCACTTCTCTAAAATCAAAAAGCATATCAATACCGCCAACGTTTAGTGCACTTACCGAGCGAATAGTTTTAAATGACACCATTTTCTATTATATGCCAAGTGTAAGTGGGCGTACCGCAGGAGCACTTTTAGGGCGGTTTTCTGGGCATGATAAAACCATTGACAACATAATGCACGAGATTGCAGAACTAGAGCAAACCTACCATTCCCATGCAATTTGCGCAGAAATTGCCCATATTCCAGAAGAGCGAACGGGTAATGTTCTGTTTAGAAAAGCCTTTAGGTCCCATGTAATTCCCTTTCTATCCGGCGTGCAAAACTTTGAAAATCAAAGTATTCCCATTGATGATCTTTACCTAGTTATTGAAAAAGGCAATCTAATTTTATATTCTAAACAGCTAGAGGTTCAGATTATACCCTACTTATCTAACGCCCATAATTATACGAACACCAAACTTCCTGTCTATCACTTTTTATGTGATTATCAATATAATAACGCAGCAAAAAGCTTTGGTTTCCAATGGGGAGAACTGGCCAATACTAGAGTTAAATTACCTAGAGTCATATACAAAAATATCATCTTATCTAAGGCCAAATGGTTTTTTACTCCAGCACATTTTACCCGTATAAAGCAACATCTTAAGAACACAAAGATGCTCTTAAAGGAAATAGAAAGCTTTCAAAAAAAATGGCGTATGCCAAAATACGTTTCTCTAGTTCAAGGAGACAACACCTTATTTATTGATCTCCAAAATGCATTCTGTGTATGCTTATTTTTCAATGAAATACGGACAGCAGAGACCATTATTTTAGAAGAATTCTTAGGCGACCCCCCTACTAAAGACCATCTGGGCAATTTTCCTAAATTAAATCATCAAATGCTTTTTATGTTTACTGCAAAACAAAAACAAAATGAGCTCTGAAATTTCTTTTATCCCCGGAAGCAAATGGCTGTCCTATAAAATTTATTGTGGCCCTGGTTATAGTAATACGTTACTCATACAAACCTTAACGCCCTTTGTGAACGCTTTTTTAGATAATAAAAAAGTATTACACTGGTTTTTTATTCGTTATAACGATCCAGATCATCATATTCGATTCCGAATGTTTTGTAAGGATGCTGCTAGTATTTCCGACGTATTTATGTCGTTTGAAAGTGCAATACAACCTCTGGCACGTTTGGGGTATGTTTCTGATGTACAATTGGTTATGTATAAAAGAGAATTAGCTCGTTACGGAAGTAAAAACCTAGACCATATAGAGCGCTTCTGGTCTAAAGAAAGTAGCTTACTTATTAATTTATTGACAGAAACCAAAACAACACAAGATTATTTATGTGAAATATTGTTTTTAGCACATGGGTATTTAAAGGCGTTTTCTAAAAATGACAACCAACTTTTAGCCTATGCCAATCAGAGTTATAACGCTTTTAGTGCAGAGTTTGAGCTGCAGAAAAAACAAAAAAAACAGCTTTCGGAGAAGTATAGAATTATAAAATCAAAATTATCTACTATATTGACTGCTGATATGACATCATCCAAAGTTGCTGAAGTGTTTAATGTGCATTTCTTGGAATTGAAAAAATGTAACACGGCACTTTCTCTAAAGAAAACACCTAATGTATGGTCTAGTATAGTACATATGTTGGTAAATAGGGCTTTTGAAAAAAGTCAGCGAGAAATGGAACTAATTATTTACCATCACTTATCTACCTATTATAGAACGCAAATTTCACGTTTTGGTAAAATATAAGTACGCATGAAAAAACAGCTTTACATCGTCTTTTTCTTTGTTTCTCATGTATTATGGGCAGAAACTGTTCAGCAAGACAGTCTATCTCAATATACTCTACCAGAATTAGAGGGAAAAATACAGCATCAAACTCCAATAGACCCCGAATTAGCCTTAACCTATGCAGAAGCATTCTTGATCAAAGCTAAAAAAACAGGTTCGGACAAACAACTTATTAGGGCTTACTACTATCATATTGATCTTGATTCTAAAATTCAAAAAACCCTATCCAAGGAAATGAGTATTCGTTTTTCGGATAGTATCATTGCCCAATCTAAAACTAAAGATTATGGTTTTTTTACTGCTTATGCATATTATATTCGAGGAAAAGAACAATACAAGGCTTCTAATTCCTTACCTGCTTTAGACAATTATCTTATTGCGGATAAATTGATAGGAAATAATGATACCCTAAACCTAAAGTTTTGGATTAAACAAGCCATTGCCTTAATGAAGTATGATAT
>CAZWVO010000313.1:0-3420 GCA_964637535.1 uncultured Flavobacteriaceae bacterium | reverse complement strand
GAATAACATCCATACGATAACCAGCTACTCCTTTATCTAACCAAAATCGCATAATTGAATATACTTCTTCTCGCAACTGGGGGTTTTCCCAGTTTAAATCAGGTTGTTTTTTGGAAAAATAATGAAGGTAATACTCGTTGGTTTCTGGATCTTTTTCCCAAGCAGACCCTCCAAAAAAAGAAGGCCAGTTGTTGGGCTCTTTTTCATCAGAACCAGCACGCCATATATAGTAGTCCCGATAGGGGCTTTTTTTTGAAGATTTACTTTCTTTAAACCATTGATGTTCATCGCTAGAGTGATTTACTACTAAATCAATGATAAGTTTAATTCCCTTTTCCTTGAATTTGGCAAGCATTTCATCAAAATCGTCCATCGTGCCAAATTCGTCCATTACCTTTTTGTAATCCCTAATGTCGTATCCATTATCTGCATTTGGAGAATCAAAATGTGGACTAAGCCAGACGATATCAATTCCCAGATCTGCTAGGTAATCAATCTTTGAAATAATACCTTTAAGATCTCCAACGCCATCTCCGTTAGTATCTTTAAAAGATCTGGGATAGATTTGATATACCACTTGTTCTTTCCACCAAGCTCGTTTTGGTCTTCCGTTACAATTCATCTTCTAAAATTTGATTAAATTCTATGCGCTCACCTTCTGGGCCAAGAATATTAAAGTATCTACATCCATTTTTCCAAAACGGCAGAAAAACGGGACTATCTTCTATCACATTGTAACCAGCTGCTTTTAGGGATTTAAATGTGATGTTAATATCTGAAACATCAAATGCAATATGATCTATTCGCCTATTACCAGAGGGATGAATTAGGTTTCGGTCTGATCCCGGGAGTTGATAAATTTCAATAATGACATCGCCACTTTTCATCATAACTACCTTCCCTTCTTCTTCATTGTGTTTAAAGCTGGCAGCCATGACATTTTTAAAATTAAGCCCTTCATAAAATTCTTGCGACCGCGTAAGGTTACTAGTAGGGATACCAACATGCTGAATTTTTGTTATAATGGGTTGTTTTGTTTCCATGGTTTTGTTTTAATGTAGTTCCTTAATTTTCAGGAAATCCCTTGCAATTTTTCTTCTCCAAAATCTATTTTTCGGGTTATTCGAAGACATAGAATAGCTGCAATTACCCAACAAATACCTGCAAGGATAAGCGCATTTCGCGGGTCACCGGAAAGTAAATTTTCATAGAATAAAGGAAGGGATAACATCATAAGAATTTGTGGTAGACATACAAACGCATTTAACAAGCCCATATACACTCCCATTCGTTCTGCTGGAACAACGGCAGATACCATTACGTAGGGTACGGTACTTACACCTGCGTTTCCAATTCCCATTAAAAAACACAGAGCAAAAACAATACCTATACTGCTTGTGAAATGCATGCCAAGAAAACCTACAGCACCTAATATTAGACATACCGCGTAGGTTTTCCGTTTTCCAATTCGGTTAATAACTGCCGGAATCATAAAGGCGATAATCATTGGAGAAATACCGTATATCGCATTGCCTATACCACCCATAGACACCCCTTCACTAAAACCAGGATCACTGGCAGAAGGGGCGTTGTAAATATGCCTTGCAATAGACAAGGATAAAAACTGCCACAATAGGGGTAATGCTACCCAAACCAATAACTGTACCCACCAAAGTTGCTTCATCACCAGCGGCATCTCTTTGATAGCAGTAAAAATTTCAAAAAGCGAATCCCATAACACATTTCGGGCACTTTTGTTGTTTTTAAAAGCTTCTAAATCCTCAGGCGGATATTCTTTGGTAGTATACCCTGTCCATAGAATAGAACCCACAATTACTATTGCGCCTACTATAAAGGCGTATTTTACAAAATCGGGAACAGTATTGGAAGTAGCCGTTGTAGCCACGCCCATTTTACTTAAAATATAGGGTAAAAAACCTATAATAAGTCCTCCTGCGCCTATCATAAAAGTCTGCGCAGAAAAACCAAGTGCTTGTTGTTTTTTAGGAAGAATATCTCCAACCATGGCTCTAAAAGATTCCATAGAAGAATTTACTGCAGCATCTAATATCCACATAAGACCCGCTGCCATCCAAATGGCCGATGAATAGGGCATGGCTACTAAGGCTATACCAGCTATAATGGCTCCTATTGTAAAATAAGGTCTACGTCGCCCCCATTTTCCCCAAGTATTGTCTCCCATAGCGCCAATAATGGGTTGTACTAATAAACCGGTTACCGGGCCGGCTAACCATAATAGCGGTAAGTTGTGTTCGTCTGCGCCTAGATACCGATAAATAGGGCTCATATTGGCTAATTGAAGACCCATGCCAAATTGAATTCCTAAAAACCCAAAACACATGTTCCAGATCTGTGTAAAACTTAGAGTTGGCCTTTCTTTATTGGACATAATATATGTTTAAACGTTTAAACTTTTATTTAAAAAAATTATTTTCGTATTGCAAGGGGTTCGGCCACTTTTACCGATCCTCTAACTATTTCTTGTATAAATTGCGCTCCTGGATTGGCTATTTCCTGCATCAGAAAATCGACTGCTTTTTTTCCAATTTCCTCCAAAGGTTGTTCGTAATAGGCAATAGGGGCTGGGAAAATATCATAATAATCTGCCTTGTCAAAGCCCATGATCTCAATTTTTGCAGGTACGTCTAGCTCATTTCGTATGGCGTATTTTAAACCGTGTAGGGCAAGTACACCGGTAGCAAAAAGCACCGCATCTACATCCGGATTTTGAGCCAATAAGGTAGACATCGCATGCGCTACATTGGTGTTAAAGTCAGAAAAACCAACTTCCACTATTTTTGTATTATCCAGATCAAAGGCCTCACAGGCTTCTACAAACCCGCGTTTTCGTTCTAGAAAATGAAAATAATTGGTATCATGCGTTATAAAACCAATAGATTTTCTCCCATTAGCTACCAGTCTTTTTACGCATTCATAGGTAGAAAAATAATTGTCGTTCCCTACAAAATTAAAGGATAACTCCGGAAAATAACGATCTACCAATACGTAGGGTATGCCTTGACTTTGAATTTTTTTAATCTCGTTTTTTACATTTTCTGGTGATACTATAATAAGACCATCAACATGGTGGTTAATGAAGGTATCTACCAATTTCTGAAACTTTGTACTGCTTTCATCCATACTGCCAATAAGCAAGATGTAATCACTACCAATAACATTGTCTTCAATAATTCTGGCAATCTGCGCCGAGAACGGATTGGCCAAATCTGCCAAAATAAGACCAATTGCATTACTTTTTTGCGTTCGCAGCCCCTTGGCTAATTGGTTAGGGGTGTAATTGAGTTTCTTCGCAATTTCCTTTATGCGCTCCGCAGTTTCTTTTTTTATCCTTTCTGGTAGTCTATTGGTTAATCCATAGGATAATAAAGTTATGAATAC
>CAZWVO010000312.1:0-3426 GCA_964637535.1 uncultured Flavobacteriaceae bacterium | reverse complement strand
CGAAGCTTGGACGAATCAATATCCTGATCATCCAGAAACACCAAGTATTATCTTGTAAAAGTATATGATATGAAAACACTATTCAGCCTTTTTATAGGGCTAAGCTGCCTTTTAAGTTATGCCCAAGAAACCATTGAATACCCCGCTAAAGATGGTTTAGCCATTACGGCAGATTACTATGCAGTGGCAGACAGCGACACCTTTATACTTCTTTTTCATCAAGCCGGATGGAGTAGGGGAGAATACCAAGAAACGGCACCACAACTAAATGCCTTGGGCTATAGCTGTTTGGCGGTAGACCAACGCTCTGGGGGAGAAGTAAATGGAGTAAAAAACAAAACCCATCAAAGAGCAAAGAAAGCAGGAAAAGGGACCGAATTTGTAGATGCCTTTCAAGATATAGAAGCCACGGTGGCCTATGTAAAAAAGACCTACAGCCCTAAAAGAATACTCCTCTGGGGCAGTTCCTACTCGTCTTCATTAGTTTTAAAATACGCTGGGGATAACCCAAAGGAGGTTGATGCGGTGCTATCCTTTTCACCAGGAGAATATTTTGGGAAAGATAATTTTATAAAAGATAGCGCTTCAAAAATTAGCGTACCCACCTTTATTACCTCGGCGCAAGGTGAAAAAAGTAGCTGGTCTGCTATACATCAGGCGATACCCACCACTACAAAAACCGCCTACCTACCCAAAACTAAAGGGAACCATGGTTCTAGAGCCTTATGGGCCAAGTTTAAGGACAATGAGGGCTATTGGACTGCGGTAAAGGACTTTTTAAAGACCTTATAAGTCATTAATAGTAAACAAAGAGATAACGGGGTCTATTCTTCAGAGGAATAGGCCCATTTTTTGCTTGGATATAGGGAGTTGAACACCATTAACGCCTGGAATACGACTCTAAAATCAATTACTAATTATGTAATTTTTGAACCACATAATCGGAAAATATCCGGTTATGTGGTGATTTTTTGACATATTATTGTTAAATTTGAATTATTTAATCGGGTATTTTCCGATTATTACATATAAATATAACAATATGTATTTTAGAACAATGATAAAGAAGTATGCTGAAACTCCCATATCTAGACATTTAATTTTACAGGTACTTAGCGATTACCAAAGACCTAATGATAAGATTAGTGAGTTGCTCAAAAGGAAAGAGCTCATTTCTTTAAGAAGAGGGCTATACATAATTGGACCTAATATAGATTTACCACAGCCAGAACCATTTCTAATAGCGAATCACCTTAGAGGCCCAAGTTATGTTTCGTTGGAATCTGCATTGTCTTATTGGAATATGATACCAGAGCGTGTGTATGAAATAAGTGCCGTTACCACAAAGACTTCAAAACAATATAAAACTCCAGTTGGACGGTTTAGTTACCAGCAATTAAAAACGCCTTATTATTCTTATGGACTAAAAAACATAGCATATTCGCCAAAGCAAACCATTTTAATTGCTTCGCGTGAAAAAGCGTTGTGCGATAAAATTGTACTAACACCAAAAATAAACCTTAGGAGTATAAGGCAAACGAAAGAATTTTTAATTGAAGACCTTCGTATGGATACTGAGCTACTAAGAACATTAAAAACAGAACATATAGCCTATTGGGTTAAAGATGCACCTAAAAAAAATAGTTTAAAGATGCTTATTAAAACCTTAGTAACGTTATGATAAAAGAATGGATAGCAACATATAATCCTCAAAATGAAGAAGAAATAATAGCAGCATTAAGAGAAATAATGCAAGAAATTACATTAGCAGGATTATCGAGAACCAATTTTTTTGAGAAAGCAGCATTCTATGGAGGAACTGCTCTTCGAATCTTCTATGGATTGGATAGATATTCCGAAGACTTAGACTTTTCTTTACTTGAATCTGATTCTGATTTTTCAATTGAGCCATATTTTAAGGCAATATTGAATGAATTCCAGTCTTTAGGACTAACGGTCAGCATTAAAGAAAAGAAAAAAATACCCAAAACAGCTATTGATTCTGCATTTTTAAAAGCAGAAACGATATGGCAAGAAATTGTACTCGAGGATATAATCAGGGAAACCGGAGTGCGTTCAAACAAGACTTTGAAAATAAAAATAGAAGTGGATCGACAACCTCCATTAAATTTTAATACTGAAGAAAAATTATTAATTCGCCCATTTTCTTTTTACGTGAAGTGTTTTGCTCCATCAAGTTTGTTTGCGGGTAAAATGCACGCCCTTCAATTTAGAAAGTGGAAAAACAGAGTAAAAGGAAGAGATTGGTATGATCTAGAATGGTACATTAAGAAAGGGATTCCTTTGGATATAACTCATTTCCTAGCCAGAGCAATAGATACAGGAGACTGGCAAGAAAAGAATATTTCGGAGGAACAGATAATAGCACTGTTATATACCAAGATTGATTCCGTAGATTTTAGCAGTATTAGAAATGATGTTGTTAGATTTATTAAAAATGATGAGAATTTAGCTATTTGGAGTCCAGAATATTTCAAAGATTTAGCAGATAACATAAAATTCGAGGGTAGATAATTTTGCTGGAAAAAAAATCGAAAACCTTAACGATTGCCTAGCAATATATACGTAATAGCGGTTTAAGTGATAAAACGAAAGCTAAAACGTAAATAAAGGGCAATACAAAACTAAAAAATTTGTGAGTCGCAACCCGCCACTATGCCTACACAAACACCTTAACTACAATTCCAAAAAACCCTTCCTTGCTTCTTAATTAAGACAATCGCATAAATTGTTGAAAATAGTTGCGTAACTGAATGGTTACGTTTATATTTGTAACCAATTAGTTACATAAAATATGCGAAGAGACGTTTTTCAGGCCATTGCAGACCCTGTTAGAAGGGACATTATTGAACTTTTAGCAGCAGAAGCCCTTTCCGTCAACGCCATAGCAGAAAAGTTTGAAATTAGTAGACCGGCGGTTTCCAAGCACTTAAAAATTTTAAAAGAATGTGACATAATAGACTATAAGAAAGAAGGTAGGGAACGCTTTTGCTTTATTCAGCCCAAAAATCTAATCCCTGCATTTATGTGGATTGAGCAATACAGAGGGCTGTGGGAAGACAAATTAGACGCTTTCGAAAATTATTTAACCAAATTACAAGCTAAAACCAATCCAAATGAATAGATCGGACCAGACAAACAATCGAACCATAACCATTAAAAGAACGTTTAACGCACCCATAGCCTTAGTTTGGGAAGCTTGGACACAAGCCGAACATATTGCAGAATGGTGGAGCCCAAAGGGAATTCAAACAAAGGTAGTGACACACGATTTTAAAATTGGTGGGAAATGGAAATATATAATGCCCATGCCCAACGGCCAAGAATTTATTGCCGAAGGCCAATACACCGAAATAGTAGCATTTGAAAAAATTATTTCATCTGCCAATTTTAAACCCATGACAG